>NZ_SSXS01000001.1:0-13065 GCF_004832235.1 Methylophaga sp. SB9B | reverse complement strand
GGCAATTGCTTTAGCAGCGTTAAGAGCATTGGACACAGGTAGCGATCCATTGTTGTTGGTGCTAGCCGCAGATCATGTTATTCAAAACATCCCAGCTTTTCATTTAGCGATTGAACAAGCTAAAAAACTTGCTGAGCAAGACAAGCTAGTGACTTTTGGAATACAGCCACAAACTGCGCATACTGGCTATGGTTATATTGAGGCTGAAGAGAAAAACGCTCCAAGCAAAGTTAAGCAATTTGTTGAAAAGCCCGATTTAGCAACAGCAGAATCTTATCTGGCTGCTGGAAACTTTTTTTGGAACAGTGGTATGTTTCTTTTTAAAGCATCCACTTATATAAATGAGTTGCAAAAGTATTCACCTGATATGGTGAGCGCTTGTAAAACAGCTCTTGAAAACTCCATTACAGATCTCGACTTTATACGCGTTGATCCCGAAGCATTCGAACAGTCTCCAAGCGACTCAATTGATTATGCTGTGATGGAAAAAACGACCAAAGCAATGGTTGTTCCATTGGATGCAGGCTGGAGCGATGTTGGCTCATGGTCATCGCTATGGGAAACCTTCCCACAAGATGAAAACAATAATGTGTTAATTGGTGACGTTATTATTGACTCAGTAAACAACTCCTATATTCATAGTGAAAATCGCTTGGTTACTGTACTTGGTTTGGATGATGTTGTAGTGGTTGAAACGCATGATGCCATCATGGTGGCTCACAAAGACCAAGCTCAAAATGTAAAAAATATTGTTGAAGCTCTTAGTAAGCAAGATAGAAAAGAAGTACATACCCATCGCAAATGTTATCGCCCTTGGGGAAGTTATGATTCGGTAGATATTGGTGAGCGCTTTCAGGTAAAACGGATTACCGTAAATCCTGGCGCTTCATTATCTTTGCAAATGCATTATCACCGTGCCGAGCATTGGGTGGTTGTGAGTGGAACTGCAGAAGTCACAAGAGATGAAGAAGTCATGTTATTGGGTGAAAATGAGTCTACCTACATTCCCTTGGGTAGCGTACATCGATTAAGAAATCCTGGCCGAGTTCCTCTGGAAATTGTTGAAGTGCAATCTGGTAGCTATTTGGAAGAAGATGACATTGTTCGACTTCAAGATAGTTACAACCGTCAATAATCAACAAATGAGGTTCTGCGGAACAATCTATGGCCCAAGGTAAAATCAGACACTACGATTCTAAAATAAACGCTATTTCAAGACTGATAGATAGCGCAATTATTTTAGTGACATTTTTGGCGTTAATGGATTTATTTGCCATTGAATGGCAGCCCAAACATGTCTGGTCATTGTTATTTGCCATAATCTTGTTCCACTTCTTCGCTGAGTCACAGGATGCATACCGTTCATGGCGAGGAACATATCTACGTGACGAAATAACCGCAGTATTGTTTTCATGGGGAACCAGTATTGCAGTACTGGTCGCTATTGAACTAATTGTTATCAATGAACAGACTTATGCTGCACCTTTTCTAATTATTTGGTTTATTGCCACTCCAATTGAATTGATTTCCTGGCATGCCATTGTTCGAATGGTATTAGGAATAATGCGCTCCAAGGGGCTGAATACCCGTCGCGTAGCGATCGTAGGCGCAACTGAGTTAGGATATAGATTAGAGAAATCCTTTGATGATATGGAGTGGACTGGCTATCGTTTCAGTGGGTTTTATGACGATCGTAAACCTGCTCCTAATCGGCGTTTGGATGAAGGAAAAGCAATCGTTGTCGGTAGTATTGAAGAGCTCATAACTGACTGTAGAGCCGGTAAAATTGATGTCGTCTTTATTACTTTATCGCTCGCTGCAGAAGCACGCATTCGTTTAATTACTGAAAAATTAGCTGACACAACCGCTTCAGTTTATTTAGTCCCTGATCTTTTCACTTTTAATTTGCTTAACTCAAGATGGGTAGATTATCAGGGCATTACAGCTATCAGTATTTATGAAACACCATTTGCGGGTATTGATAGTGCGATTAAGCGTATAGAAGATATTGTATTGAGCTTTTTGATACTTTGTATGATTGCTATTCCAATGTTATTCATTGCTATTGGAATAAAGGCAACTTCGAAAGGCCCCGTATTTTTTAAACAAACTCGTTACGGTATGGATGGCGAAAAAATTAAGGTTTGGAAGTTTCGCACCATGACGGTCGCTGAAGATGGTGACAAGGTCATTCAAGCTAAAAAGGACGATCAACGGATAACGCACTTCGGCGGTATTTTGCGTAAAACATCGCTTGATGAATTACCGCAGTTTTTTAATTCGCTAGGTGGTTCAATGTCAATTGTAGGACCAAGACCTCACGCAGTGGCACATAATGAAGAATATAGGGCAAAAATTCAGGGTTACATGCTTCGGCATAAAGTTAAACCAGGAATCACTGGATTAGCACAGATAAACGGCTTTCGTGGCGAGACAGATACGCTAGATAAAATGGAAGGCAGGGTTAAGTACGACCTTCAATATATCCAGACATGGACTTTACTTCTCGATCTAAAAATTATTTTATTAACGATCACTAGAGGTTTTGTTGGAAAGAATGTATATTAATACCAGAGCTCAAATTTTCGATATGACATCGCTGTCTACTTCGATGAGATATTGAGACTCGTTCTCATGGATTAAAACTCAACGTAATTTCTTTTCCTGAACTTGGTTATCTAACGCAAGATAATTCAATTGCTGGAATGATGAACTAGAGAAGTTTCTGAGAGTCATTTCCTCGGGGCCAATGTTGTTCCCGATAATCTAGCCAAACTTGCCGCGAGGTAAGGTCGGAAAGCCACGGATCTTTAAGGAAACTTTAAGATGGCCGGGTTGCATTGTGAAATTTTTTCATAAAGGAAATTACCATGAAAAAAACGATGCTATTTTTTGCAGCCTTGTTACTATCTTTTAACGCTAGTGCAGCATCTTTGACCTTAGTCGGTGATGCTGGAAATAAAGGTACAGTTGGTATTAGTTCGGGAGAAGTTGTAACAGCGTCAACATCACCATTAGCTAGTGGTGCCTTCGTTAGTGATGCGTATACAGTTACAAGTGATATAGCTGCTATTGCCACTCTATCTTTAACGTTTAATCCATTAGCCCCAACTACTGCTGTTTCAATTTTTGATGGAATGGACATTGTGGGTTTAAGCATTACCAAAATTGGTTCATTAGGTATTCTTGAGTACACATGGTTATTAGAAGCAGCAACTGAATATGTAATCAACGTATTCATTGGTAAAGCACTTTCTGGTAGTAACTACGATTTACGTTTAACCGCTGCAGGTATCAGTGAAGTTCCATTGCCTGCTGCATTGTGGTTGTTTGCACCAGCATTGTTGGGTTTTTTAAGCTTTCGCCGTAAAGCTAATAAACTTTCATTAGCATAAATTTGCAAGTTAACAATTGTTAGTTTGATAAGGAAAGGAAGCTTCCGCTTCCTTTCCAACGTAAGAATAATGAAATATTTTTACGCTATATTAAAATTCCATTAGATGAACTATCTCAATCTAATAATCAGTTTCCAGAGAAATCTGGAAAAGTTGTTGTTTCAATCAATGACTTGCCAAACTTATCGTGAGGTAAGGGCGGAAAGCCACGGATCTTTGGGTTATTTTTAAAGATGGCCGGGTTGCATTGTTTAAATTTTTTCATAATCATTAGGAAATTCTCATGAAAAAAACGATGCTATTTTTTGCAGCCATGTTGTTCTCGTTCAACGTTAATGCAGCTTCATTATCATTAGTTGGTGCAGATTCCAATGCAGGTACAGTTGGAATCGCTTCAGGTTCAGTTGTTACTTCTGGTTGGAGTGCCGGTGGTATCGGTGGCACAACCATTAACGATGTATTTACTGTTTCTTCTGATGTTGCTACCACAGGAACGTTGTCTCTGACTTTTAATCCATTAATCCCTAACAGAACTTCGGTTTCAATTTTTGATGGTGTTACAACTACATTGTTAGATGTGATCAGAATTGGTTCACTGGGTGTTGTTGAATATTCTTGGATGTTGGAAGCTGCAACAAACTATGTAATCAGCGTAATGATTGGTCGTGGCGCTGCAGGAAGCAACTACGATTTACGTTTGGACAGTGGTATTAGTGAAGTACCTGTACCAGCAGCATTATGGTTATTTGCTCCAGCATTATTAGGCTTTTTTGGTTTACGTCGTAAAGCAATGAAAGCTGCTGCATAATTTAAGAGTTAACAATATTGTTAGTTTTAAAAAAGGGAACCTCGGTTCCCTTTTTTTTGAAAATGGCATAATTTAAAAAAATGTTGTTCGATAATTCACAAAGCATCAAATGACATTTAACCTTAATTTATATGATGCTTATCACAAAGTTTTCGGTAATTAGTACCATAGTACAATTACATTTCCAGTTTTTGATTGTTAAATTGCAACTGTACTTCTGAGAGATGTTTCTGGAAGACGCTAAGCGCGAGACAGTGTCGTCTCGTTATAAAAGCCAAACTTGTCGTGAGGCAAGGTCGGAAAGCTACAGATCTTCGATACTTTAATGTTGAAGATGGCTGGGTTGCATTGCTTAATTTTTCAATTTAAAGGAAATTATTATGAAAAAAGCGATGCTGTTCTTTGCTGCATTATTGTTCTCTGTAAATGCGAGTGCTGCTTCATTAACTTTGGTTGGTGACGCTGCAAATGCGGGTGTTGTTGGTATTGGTTCAGGTCCAGTTGTTACTGCTGCTTGGAGCTCATCAGTATCTGGTGGAGAATCAGTTAATGATTCTTATACAGTTACTACTGATGCTTTAACAGGTGGTTTACTGTCATTGACATTTAATCCATTAGCTGCGGGTACATCTGTATCAGTAACTAACGGTGGAAATGTGGTTTTCCCAACAATTACACCAATATTAAATCTTGGTGTAACTGAATACTTTTGGGTATTACAAGCGGCAACTGATTATGTGATTAACATTATGATCAGTACAGCTGCAGCAGGTAGTAACTATGACCTGCGTGTAGAAACACCAATTCCAGCTGCATTATGGTTATTTGCTCCAGCATTATTAGGCTTCTTCGGCTTACGCCGTAAAGCACAAGTAGCTGCTGCATAAAACCAGATAAGTTAACAATATTGTTAGTTTTAGGAAAAGGGAGCTTCGGCTCCCTTTTTTTTGACAAATTAAGCTGTTATCATCGAATCTGAAAGTAAATTATAGCCACGGAGAAGGATTCATGAAAAAGTTACTCAGTTCAGCTTTTTTTCTAACAATAATCTCAATAACATCAAATGTTTATGCTGATGAACCCTACACACTAAACCCAGGTGATCGCTTGTTTATCTCCGTTTGGAACGAGGAAGCATTACAAAAAGAAGTGATTATCTTACCGGACAGTACAATTTCATTTCCCCTTGCAGGCCAATTTAACACTCAAGGTAGAACAGTTATTGAGTTGGAAGACGAGCTAAAAGCAAAATTATCTGACTATATATCCGATCCAGTTGTAAACATTACCGTGAATGCAGTAGCCGGTAATACCGTTCATATTATTGGTAAAGTTCTACGCCCAGGTTCGTTTTCAATGAGCCAGCCATTAGACGCTATGCAAGCTTTAAGTTTGGCAGGCGGATTAAATACCTTTGCTGAAGAAAACAATATTATTATTTTGCGACGTAATGGTGATAAACAAGAAATTATTCCAGTTCATTATGCCCGTATCAAAAAAGGTCAATCATTAGACTCAAATGTCATGTTGAAAAGTGGTGATGTAATTATCATTCCTTAATATTGAGGAATATTGGCCCACTGAAATGGAGCAAACATGAATAACAGAGTACTGCTACCTATTGCTCTGGTTTTGGCCAGTCAATCCACATTGTTAACTGCAGCAGAATACGTAATTGGAGCAAAATTTTCTCCTACATTCACTTACGATGATAACGTTCAGCTTCGTGAAGATAAAGAAGGGAGTTTCTTTACTCGTATTCAACCAACTCTTGTATTATCAAGAGCTGAGGCTAACTCGAAAATTACTTTTAATACTGGATTAAGCGTTGAAAGATATACAGATTTGAAAGATCTGGACCGAGAAGATCCTTTTGCAAACTTTTCAGCCGGTTGGAATACTGAACGTAGTTCATATGGTTTATCTGCCAGTTATGCTGAAAGAGCGCAGCGTTCAATTGCAGAAGAAGATACTGGTGATTTTGCTTCCAATGCAACAGTTGAAAGTATTAATTTCGCACCAACATACAGTTATCAGCTGACCGAAAAAGATTCGATATACGCAAGTTATAATTACAGTGAAAGAAAGTATTCTGACACAGAAACAGATATTGATAATCCATTGGGTACGAGTTTTAACGACAATAAAACGCATACTGTTACCAGTGGCTGGCAGCGGACATGGACAGAGAGGCTAACCGCTGGTTTGGCACTAACATATGCGACTTATAAGTCTGAAGGTATTCAGCAATCGGAATACGATACCTATAACCTTGCAATAACTAGTAGTTATCTGCTCACAGAAAAGTGGTCTATATCAGGTCAATTAGGTTACAGAACTTTAGAAAACGAAATTACGCCGGTTCTTGGCCCTAAACTTTCAGATAAAAGTTCTGGATCCCTTTTTAATCTCTCCACCAAATATACAGGTGAAATAAATAGCCTATCTTTTTCACTATCACGTTCATTAGCGCCATCAGGTGAAGGTAATGTGAATGAGCAAGATAGAGTGAGTTTAACGTGGGACAGAAAAGTATCTGAAAAATTATCTTTCAATATCAATACAACTTATCAAGAGTCTCAAACAGTTGATAGATTCAATACAACAGATAGAGAATACTTTCAGTTTTCTCCTGGTATGTCATGGAAATTACAAGAGGACCTAAACCTGCGTTTTGGCTATCAATATAGAGAACAAAAAAGTTCTGATAGGGGAGATGCGGATGGTAACATGGTGTTCATTACGGTTGGGTATGATTGGGATGGATTGCGTTATTCCCGCTAAATTAAAGAGATAAAAATGGAAGAAGAAGTAAAAGGCATTCGGGATTATTTGGAGGTCTTCTGGCGTCGTAAATATTGGATTTTGATTCCAGCAATAGTTTTAATGACCGGTGTAGCTATTTTTACCTATAGTTTACCCGCGACATATAAATCAGAAGGCCTTATTCTGATTGAATCACAAGAAATTCCGCAAGATTTAATCCGAACAACCGTCACCAGTTATGCAGATCAGCGTATTGAAGTCATTAAGCAAAGATTGATGACAACGACTCGTGTTATGCAGATTGTTAACAAATACAATTTATACGCAGAAGAACGCCAAAAATCTCCAACAACTGGTCCAATTGTCTCTTTGTTTAGAGAGAATGTTAGTGTCAATATTGTTCAGGCGAACGTCACTGACCCGGTAAGTGGTCGAGCTAAACGCGCCAGTATTGCCTTTCGGGTTTCTTTTTTAGATAAAGATCCTCGCATTGCGCAGCAAGTTGCAAATGAACTGGTTACAGAATTTTTAAATGAAAACGTTAGAACTCGAACAGATAGAGCCGAAGACACCACGCAGTTTTTAAAACTGGAGGGTGACCGGATGCAGAAAGAAGTTCAGCAAACTGAAAGAGAAATTGCCGAATTTCGTGATCAATACAGCGATAGCCTGCCAGATCTGCTTCAGTACAACTTGTCAATGGTACAAAATACTCAGCAGGAAATTGCAGCAGTTGAAAATCAAATCATGGTTCTAGGTGATCAAATCACTACCATGTCATTGCAGCTATCAATGATTCCACAACAAAACGTGCCAGGTGCTGTGGCGGGGCCACAAGCAACTCCTGAACAAGTTGCCTTGGAACGTTTACGTGCAGAATTGCGGTCTATGCAGAGCCGTTATTCAGAAAATCACCCGGATTTACAGCGTGTTAAACGTGAAGTCGCTTCTCTAGAAGCTCAAGTTGGTTCAACACTGTCACCAAGACAGTCAGTTGAGGCCGAAATAACTGCGGTTCAGTCTAATCTCCAAAATCTCAAACAACGTTATGCCAGTGAGCATCCTGATGTAAAAGCTGAGGAAGCAAATCTTGCCAAGTTACAGCAACGTTTAAGAGATCTTCCTGCTGAAGATGTCAGCAGTGCAGTAGTAGAGACGAGTAACACTAATCCTGTTTATGTTGAAGTCAAAGCCAAAATTGATTCAATTCAGCGCGAAATTGGTCGTCTGAGAGATCGTGAGCAAAGATTGAGAGCTAAACTTGTTGATTATGAAAACCGCGTAGTGCAAACCAATCAGGTACAACGTGCCTATATGGACTTAACGCGTGATCATGAAAACAAGTTGAATCAATATCAGCAATTACGTGCCAAGCAGTTACAAGCAGAGCTCGCACAAACATTAGAATCTGAAAATAAAGGTGAAAGTTTTACTTTAATTGAACCACCACAGGTTCCAAGTTCAGCTGAAAAACCAAATCGTCCAAAACTTTTAGCAATGGGGTTTATGGCTTCTGTTGGCTCTGGAGTTGGCTTAGCATTTTTAATAGAAATGTTCTTTGGTGGTGTCCGTGGTTATAGCAATATTTCTCGTATTGTCGGTAAGCCTCCCTTAGTTGTAATACCCTTTATTAGAACTGAAAAAGAGAAAAGTAAGAGACGAGCTTTAATTTATCGTTGGCTAATTGTTTTAATTTTAATTGGTATTGCTGCCATTGCAGTGTTTCATTTTTTCGTAATGGATCTGGAAGTATTCTGGTTCAAGTTGCTGAACAAGCTTAGCTTGCTGTAACAGCACCCTAAATCAATAAATAGATTGGTAACTTATAATGGATAGAATTCAGAAAGCACTAGATAAAGCAAAAGAAAAACATGCCCAACAGCCTGTTATTAAACCCAAAAATAATATCGACACACGAAATGTAAAAAATCGTGTGGAAGACCCTCTGGAAGAAAATGTATTAGAGTCGATATCTTATTCGCAAACCAAAGTCATTGATGTTTCAAACAGTACACTTGAACGTAACCGGATAATTGCAGGGTTTTACAATAATCCTCAGTCCGCTGTTTTTCGGATGCTACGCACGCAAGTATTAAAAAAAATGCGTAGTAATCGTTGGCAAACCTTGGCGATTACCTCGCCAACAGCCGGAGAGGGCAAGTCAGTAGTTGCAGCTAATTTGGCTATCGCCATTGCAATGGAATTGAACCAAACTGTCTTATTGGTGGATATGGATCTTCGTAACCCAAGCATAAGTAAAAACTTTGGCTTAAAACCTTCTCTGGGCCTTCGTGAATATCTATCAGGTAACTATGAGTTGTCAGAAGTGTTAATGAACCCAGGCATTAAACGTTTAGTTATTTTGCCGGGACTTGGCAGAGCTGACGATTCTGCAGAACTTCTATCTAGTCCAAAAATGGCAAGTTTGGTTACTGATATTAAATCGCAATATGATTCACGTGTGATAATTTTTGATGTTCCCCCGTTATTACAAACTGATGATGTTTTGTTATCTGCTGGTTATTTTGACAGTACATTATTAGTTCTCGAAGATGGCAAAAATAACGAATCCAATATCACGAAATCTCTACAATTATTGGAAGGCTCTCATCTGCTTGGTACTGTAGTAAATAAAGCAGCCCATCATCCTGAACATCAAAATTATTAATTCATGTATACAGAACACTTTGGACTGACAAGTAAACCCTTTAATCTGGTTCCAGATCCCACTTTTCTCTATTTAAGCCCTAATCACAAAAAAGCATTAACTATGCTTGAGTATGGCTTAATGAGCCATGCTGGATTCACTGTAGTAACGGGGGAGATCGGGGCGGGTAAAACTACCCTGATAAGAGCACTTTTATCGAAAATTGAAGATGATTGTGTAATTGGGTTAATTAATAACACCCATGAGTCATTTGGTGAACTAATGACTTGGGTATTAGATTCCCTTGAAATTGACTCAACCGCCACTGACAATGCAGGACGTTATCGTGACTACATTAACTTTGTAGTCGAACAACATGCTCAAGGAAAAAGAGTAGTTCTGATTGTTGATGAAGCTCAAAACCTGTCTGTTCAAGCCCTGGAAGAGTTACGCTTATTATCCAATGTGAATATTGATTCAGATATCTTTTTGCAACTGGTTTTAACTGGTCAACCAGAACTCATTGATAAATTAAACCTGCCAGAACTAAAACAATTTGCTCAACGGATTGGAGTGGAATTTCATTTAAAAGCTCTCAGTTATCCTGAAACTCAGAACTATATTGAGTACAGACTCCAGATTGCAGGGTCTAGTAAAAAGATATTCACAAATGAAGCTTGCGCGGTAATCTATTGTTATAGCGAAGGAATTCCACGCCGAATCAATAACCTGTGTGACTTTGCATTGGTATACGCTTTCGCTGAAGATAAACAGGAAATCGATGTTCCACTGCTATTAGAAATGATCCGTGATAAAAAGGCTACGCGGATTGTTCAATCAAACTTTTCAGAAAACCCTGACGTTAAAAGAGTTCGAGGTTGGCTACTGGAGCAACATAATATTCAGCTTCAATAACGGGATTTTTTCCTTATAAATGCTAATCATTACGAAATGTGAATAATGTCACGTTAATCAAAGACCGTTAAATTTAATATTCATTCATCTCCAATCTTTCGCGGAGGTGATATTAAGCCAAATGAACGATATGACCTTTTAAAAATCCTCTGCCCCCCAGAGTTTTTTGGCCCGGTGGTAACACCGGGCATTTTATTTTAGCCGTCTAAAAATAATCACATCCTTTTATGTTAAGGTAACCTCTAGGACGTATAAGTAAGCATAATTTTGCTCACTAGTAGTCATAACAACAATTTCGTTCGGGGTCGTTTAAGAATGTGTGAATCGAATCACTATTCTTTTATATTATTAGTCATATCATTTGACCCGCATCATCTATTTATATAACGGGGGGGATGGTCATGAATCTATTTTCTAAACTGCTAGGTGCTTCTTTGCTGATTCTATTCAGCGCAACTTCTCAAGCTCAAAACTACTATGTTTGTGACACGGGTGATGACGCAAATGATGGTAAGTCTGAAGCTAAACCATTTAAAACTCATGCAAAAGCGATCGAAGCATTCAATAAGATGTTTGCTGGGGACAGTGTTCTTTTCTGCCGTGGTGGTGTTTTTTATGCGGATAAAGAAGTTAGATTATCTAATTCACGATGTGGTGCTGCAAAAGTATGCACAATCGGGGATTATGGTTCAGAAACTTTACCTAAACCTATTATTCAAGCTGTTGGTCAAACACCTTTCAACTTTCAAAATGGTGGTGATTCAAGGCCCGATGGTGGCTACGTAGTCAAAAATCTATCGATTATTAGTAATGAAAAATCCGGCGCTGGGATCATGCTTTATAACGAAGTAAATGACATGATTGTTGAAAATGTTCATATTGAAGGTTTCAACGTGGGTTTTTACGCAGCTGGTGCAAATAAAGCATCTTCAGGGAATCAGGCAAACAATCGCTTGATATTACGTGACTCACTTATTATCAACAATCATAAACAAGGTTGGTTAGGTGGTTGCAATGACTGCTTGATTGAAAATAATATCTTTGAAAATAATGGTCGTGTTGAGCGATTCGACCATAATATCTATATAGACAGCCCTAACAAATCTCAAAGTTTTGAAAATAGAGGCATTACAATACGTGGAAACACTTTAACCAAATCAGCAATGGTGAATGGCAAATGTGCTGGTAGCTCGTTAGTGGTTCACGGCATTATTAAAGATTTGGTTATTGATAACAATTTAATTAAAGAAGAAGTGGGTAAGGTAACGCCTTATTGTTGGGGAATTCAGGTTGATCCAGGCAATCAACTAGATGAATCATTCATTGGAGTGAAGATCACAAACAATAAGCTTGTAAACATGGGTAATACTGGTATTGCCTGCTCATCATGTGTAAATGTTGAAATTAAGAATAACTCGATTATTGATGAAGGCAATATTCTTAGAAATGGTATTTCGATTCCGAATAAAAAATCTGAAGATACAATCAAGAGTGAAAACATCGTTATCGAAAACAATACAATCATGTTGAGCCATGAGTGGGGGTATGGTATGAACCTCTCTGGTTCTAATCCATTTGTAGCTAGAAACAATACAATTAGCATCAACGAGTCCCACAGTAATTCACGTTGTTTTATGTTGGCTGATGCTAATTCAAATACCGATGTTTCAAACAATAGTTGCGGCAGTCACACGAAGGTTTCAATTATTGACCAAAATCAAACAGTAACTCCAGTAGAAGAAGATAATGAAACTACGCCAGTAGACGTTGTTGAAAATGAAGATGAAAGTTTAACTCCTGTTGAAGACGTAGAATTGGTAGAAGCGGAGCCAATTGATGAAGTTGTCAATGACACTCCATCTGAAGATGTAATAGATCCGAGTGAATCTGTATCAGAAAATGCTCCTGTAAGTGAACAGCCATCTCAAGAGCAACAATTGACAGATAATGGTGAAAGTAACCTGGTTGGTGGTTCTGATTCACAAAATATTGACGTTAAGCCAGCTTTTGCCACAACAGGCCAAACTCGTTCAAATATTAGTAATATAAGTGAGGTGGGTGGGGAATTTAATTCGAATTCTTCAGGTGTTAAACCATCAGGTAGAGCATCCGGTGGCGGTGGTTCGTCATCAAAATCATCCAGCAAAAGCTCGTCTACTAATGTAACCTCAAGTGAACAAGATAGCCTGACTGGTGACATTGCTTATTTTGAAACCTTTCAGTCAGCCAATGATACGAGTATAGAGTCCAGTATTGATATTCCGGCTGAATCAAAAACTATAGAAAACAGTAGTCCTAGCATTACAAAAATGAAAGATGTTATTCAGGCGACACGAGAAGACTTATCTGAATTGGATCCATCTCAATGCCGTGCTTCAGCCAATGGTAAATGTTTGATGAGATAACATGACCTTTCCCCCAAATTTAGTGCCATGACATTGATGAGATTTCCAATAAAATATGGGAGTTGGAGATCTCAAAATGAAAAAACGTTACAGCGAAGAACAAATCATCAAAGCCATCAAACGGCATGA
>NZ_SSXS01000019.1:0-14532 GCF_004832235.1 Methylophaga sp. SB9B | reverse complement strand
AATGGAAGTCCGTGAGTTATTGGACAAATATGATTTCCCAGGTGATGACACCCCGATCATTGTTGGCTCAGCGTTGAAAGCATTAGAAGGCGACACCAGCGAAATTGGTGCACCTTCAATTCACCGCCTAGCAGAAGCAATGGATACCTACTTCCCAGAGCCGAAACGTGCCATTGATGGTGCATTCTTAATGCCTATCGAAGACGTCTTCTCTATCTCTGGTCGTGGTACCGTTGTAACCGGTCGTGTAGAGCGCGGTATTGTTAAAGTTGGCGACGAGTTAGAAATCGTTGGTATCAAAGACACGCAAAAAACCACCTGTACAGGTGTTGAAATGTTCCGCAAATTACTTGACCAAGGTCAAGCGGGCGATAACGTTGGTGTGTTGTTACGTGGTACTAAACGTGAAGACGTTGACCGTGGTCAAGTACTGGCGCACCCAGGCACAATCAAGCCACACACCAAGTTTGAAGCGGAAGTGTACATTTTGTCGAAAGACGAAGGTGGTCGTCATACACCATTTTTCAATGGTTACCGTCCACAGTTTTATTTCCGTACCACCGACGTAACTGGTGCATGTGAATTACCAGCAGGTATTGAAATGGTCATGCCTGGTGATAACGTTAAGATGGACGTAACCTTAATCAATCCGATTGCGATGGAAGAAGGTTTACGTTTTGCTATTCGTGAAGGCGGCCGCACCGTTGGTGCTGGTGTCGTTGCTAAAATCGTTGAGTAATAGAAATGGCAGCAACTCAAACTATTAGAATCAGGCTGAAATCATTTGATCATCGTTTGATTGATCAATCAGCTAAAGAAATTGTTGAAACAGCGAAACGTACAGGTGCTCGGATTAATGGTCCAATTCCATTGCCGACAAAAAAAGAACGTTTCACCGTGCTGATTTCACCACACGTGAACAAAGACGCTCGTGAACAGTATGAAATCCGTACACACAAACGTCTTATGGATATTGTTGAGCCAACTGATAAAACAGTTGATGCTCTGATGAAGCTGGACCTCGCCGCTGGCGTTGACGTCCAGATTAAGTTGAACTAAGAGGGGTTGGGTCATGACTATCGGACTCATCGGACGTAAACGTGGTATGACACGTGTCTTCTCTGAAGACGGTGTATCTACTCCGGTTACAGTTATTGAAGTTGAACCAAACCGTATCAGCCAGTTGAAATCTGTCGATACTGATGGTTATAACGCGATTCAAGTTACAGTGGGTGAGCGTAAAGCATCACGTGTTACTAAACCTGAAGCAGGTCATTTTGCTAAGGCTCAAGCCGCAGCCGGTCGTGAAGTATGTGAATTCCGAGTGGATTCTCATGATGAACTGACAGTTGGTTCTGAACTTAAAGTAGATATTTTTGAAGCGGGTCAGAAAATTGATGTTTCTGGTCTGACAAAAGGTAAAGGCTTTGCTGGTGTTGTTAAACGTTACGGTTTCCGTGGCGGTGATGCAACACACGGTAACTCTCTGTCACATAGAGCGCCAGGTTCAATTGGTCAATGTCAAACTCCTGGACGTGTGTTCAAGGGTAAAAAAATGGCAGGCCATATGGGTGATAAAAAACGCACGTTGCAAAATCTTTCTGTTGTCAGAGTGGATGCGGAACGGAACCTGATTTTGGTCAAAGGCTCAGTGCCAGGTGCAACCGGCAGTAATGTCGTCGTTAGCCCAGCTGTGAAAGCCTAAGTAAGATTCTGAGGGGAATTAACGTGGATCTTCAGTTACAAACATTCAACGGTAAGAAAGCCGGAAACATCACTGTTTCTGATGCGTTTCTTGATCGTGAGTTTAATGAGTCACTTGTGCATCAAGTCGTCACTGCTTATTTAGCAGGTGGTCGCGCTGGTACACATGCACAGAAAACACGCTCAGAAGTGAGTGGTGGCGGCAGAAAACCTTTTTCACAAAAAGGTAGTGGTCGTGCTCGTGCTGGTACAATTCGTAGCCCTTTATGGCGTAGCGGTGGTGTTACTTTTGCATCAAAAAATCGTGATTACAGCCAGAAAGTAAACCGTAAAATGTATCGTAATGCGATTTCTGTCATTTTGTCAGAATTACGTCGTAAAGATGCATTGGTCGTGGTTGATAAAGTTGAGCTCGATTCACCAAAAACAAAAGATTTGTTAGCAATGACAAAATCTTTGGGTATTGAAAACGCTTTGATCGTTTGTGAAAACGCTGCCGGTAACTTGGCACTTGCATCGCGCAATTTGTATAACATTGCTGCCACTGATGCTGCACATGTCAACCCAGTTGCATTGTTGCGTTTTGAAAAAGTTGTGATGAGTGAAGACTCTATTCGTAAGCTTGAGGAATCATTTGTATGAACGCTGAACGCTTAAGCAAAATTATTCTTGGCCCAGTGGTCGCTGAAAAAGCATCACGAGTTGCCGAAGATCATAACCAGGTAGTACTTAAAGTATTACCTAACGCCAACAAAGCTGAAATCAAAAAAGCCGTAGAAAGCTTGTTTGATGTGAAAGTTGCTGCTGTATCAACAGCCAATGTTAAGGGCAAAGTCAAACGCGTAGGCCGTAGTTTCGGTAAGCGCAGTGACTGGAAAAAAGCCTATGTGACATTAGCTGATGGTGCTGATCTCAACTTCCTTGGCGAATAATACAGAATACGGATGAGGAAACAGGAATGGCATTAATAAAGGCTAAACCTACATCAGCAGGTCGCAGATTTGTTGTGCAGGTCAGTACTCCAGATCTGTACAAAGGTGCACCATATGCTCCTTTGGTAGAGAAAAAGACAAAAAATGGTGGCCGTAATAACGCTGGTCGTATTACTGTCCGTCATCAAGGCGGTGGTCATAAACAACGTTACCGCGTAATTGATTTCAAACGTAATAAAGACGGCATTCCAGCTGTTGTTGAACGTGTTGAATATGATCCAAATCGTACGGCGCATATTGCATTGTTAAGTTATGCCGATGGCGAAAAACGTTACATTATCGCTCCGAAAGGCATCAGCGCTGGTGATCGTTTGGAATCTGGCGATAACGCAGCGATTCGCGCTGGTAATACATTGAAGTTGTCTGCCATCCCTTTAGGTAGCACTGTTCACTGTGTCGAATTGAAACCTGGTAAAGGTGCTCAGTTAGCTCGTAGTGCTGGTAGCAGTGTTCAATACGTTGCACGTGAAAATGGTTATGCAACTATTCGTTTACGCAGTGGTGAGACTCGTAAAGTCCCATTGGATTGCAAAGCGACTATGGGTGAAGTAGGTAATGGAGAGCATTCATTACGTTCACTTGGTAAGGCCGGTGCAAAACGCTGGCGTGGTGTTCGTCCTACCGTTCGCGGTGTGGTCATGAACCCAGTTGACCATCCACATGGTGGTGGTGAAGGTCGTACCTCTGGTGGTCGTCACCCAGTTACACCATGGGGTGTGCCGACTAAAGGCTATAAGACTCGTAAGAACAAACGTACGGATAATATGATCGTACGTCGTCGTAATCGTAAATAAAAGGCTAGGAATTTCACATGCCGCGTTCAATTAAAAAAGGTCCATTTATTGACCATCACCTTGAAAAAAAGGTCTTGGAAGCGAGAGATGCAAGTAACAAACGTCCGATCAAAACATGGTCACGTCGTTCAATGATCTCCCCGGATATGATTGGTCTAACACTGGCTGTTCACAATGGTAAACAGCATGTTCCTGTGTTTGTCACAGAAGATATGGTAGGGCATAAGTTGGGTGAATTTTCACCAACACGTACCTTTAAAGGTCATGCCGCCGATAAGAAATCTAAGCGATAAGGTTAAGATATGGCTACAAAAGCTAAACTCAGCTATGCACGCATTTCAGCACAGAAAGTGCGTTTGGTAGCGGATCAAATCAGAGGTTTGCCCGTTGAACGCGCTATCAACATTCTAGCTTTCAGCCCTAAAAAAGCAGCTGATTTAATGAAGGGCGTATTGGATTCAGCGATTGCAAATGCTGAACACAATGATGGTGCTGACATTGATGAATTATACGTCTCAGCCGTTATGGTTGATGATGGTCCAACAATGAAGCGTATGTCGCCTCGTGCTAAAGGCCGTGGTAATCGCATTCTTAAACGTACAAGCCACATCACTGTGGTTGTAGACGAAAAGTAAGAGAGAATACTTATGGGACAAAAGGTTCACCCAACTGGTTTCAGACTTGGTATAATTAAAAATTGGAATTCGATCTGGTATGCAGATTCAGCCAATTTTGCAGAAATGCTGAATAATGATCTGAAGGTACGTAACTATCTGAAAAAGAAACTTGCACATGCTTCTGTGAGCAAGATTCAAATCGACAGACCAGCTAAGAATGCAAAAATTACCATTCATACAGCCCGTCCAGGGATTGTTATTGGTAAAAAAGGTGAAGATATCGACAAGCTTCGCCAGGAAGCATCAGAAATCATGGGTATTCCTGTCAATGTCGGCGTTGAAGAAATTCGCAAACCTGAGCTCGATGCAACATTAGTTGCTGAAAGCGTTGCGCAACAACTTGAACGTCGCATTATGTTCCGTCGTGCGATGAAACGTGCAGTTACTAACACAATGCGTGTTGGTGCTGAAGGTATTCGTATTAATGTTGCTGGTCGCCTCAATGGCGCAGAGATTGCCCGTACCGAATGGTACCGTGAAGGCCGTGTTCCTTTGCATACTCTGCGTGCTGATATCGATTATGGTACTGCAGAAGCTAAAACCACCTACGGTATTATCGGTGTGAAGGTTTGGATTTTTAAAGGTGAAGTTTTTGATGCTCAGGCTCAAAACGCACCTGCAGAAAAATAAGGTTATAACCAATGTTACAGCCAAAAAGAACGAAATTTAGAAAGCAGCAGAAGCTGCGCAACCGTGGCCTAGCTCACCGTGGCGCCAAAGTAAGTTTTGGTGAGTTCGGTTTGAAGTCATTAGATCGTGGACGTATTACTGCTCGTCAAATTGAGGCAGCTCGTCGCGCAATGACTCGTCACATTAAACGTGGTGGTAAAATCTGGATCCGTGTTTTCCCAGATAAGCCAATTTCCAGCAAACCACTGGAAGTGCGTCAAGGTAAAGGTAAGGGTAATGTTGAATACTGGGTGGCGAATGTTCAGCCTGGTCGCATGCTCTATGAAATGGAAGGTGTTACAGAAGAGATCGCTCGTGAAGCGTTCCGTCTTGCAGCAGCTAAACTTCCTGTTAAAACGACATTTGTAACTCGGGCGATACTGTAATGAAAGCGAGCGAAATTAGACAAAAATCTGCTGAGGATCTGGCTAAAGAGCTGGGTGAACTTCACAAGGAACAGTTTAATTTGCGTATGCAAAACGCTACCGGCCAGTTGACACGTAACTCTGAGCTGAAGCGTGTGCGCCGTGATATTGCACGCATCAAGACTGTACTGACTGAGAATAAATAGGGCACTGAAATGAGTGAACAAGAAAAAAATGCACGTTCGTTAATTGGTCGTGTTGTCAGTGACAAGATGGATAAAACCATTACTGTTCTAGTTGAACGTAGTGTTGCCCATCCGATCTACAAAAAATATGTGAAACGTTCAACGAAATTACATGTTCATGATGAAAAGAATGAATGTAATGTCGGTGACGTAGTAAGTGTTGCCTCATCGCGCCCACTGTCTAAGACGAAGTGCTGGAAGCTGGTCGACATTATTGATCGTGCGAAGTAAGCAACTATTCAGTTTGGAGTTTAGACCATGATTCAAATGCAAAGTAGTCTCGATGTGGCCGATAATAGCGGTGCTAAACGAGTAGAATGCATCAAAGTTTTAGGTGGTTCACACCGTCGTTATGCTGGGATTGGTGATGTAATTAAAGTCACTATCAAAGAGCTGCGCCGCGTGGAAAAGTAAAAAAAGGTGATGTGCACAATGCTGTCATCGTTAGAACTCGTAAAGGTGTTCGCCGTCCAGATGGTTCGGTTATCCGCTTCGATACTAACGCTGCTGTTTTATTGAATGCTGCACATCAGCCAATTGGTACACGTATTTTCGGCCCGGTCACGCGTGAACTTCGTGGTGAAAAATTCATGAAGATCATTTCATTGGCACCGGAAGTACTTTAAGTAGGAGCGCTGAAGGATGGAAAGATTAGTAAAAGGCGATCAAGTTGTTGTTACGGTTGGTAAAGATCGTGGCAAACAAGGTGAAATCCTACGTCGGGTCGAAGGTGGTAAGTTTGTTGTTCAAGGCATCAATCTTGTCAAAAAGCACACTAAGCCAAACCCGGCGTTAGGTCGCACAGGTGGTATTGTTGAAAAAGAAATGCCAATTCATGGGTCGAATCTTGCTTTGCTGAATCCAGCTTCTGGAAAAGGCGATAAAGTAGGTTTCAAATTTCTCGAAGATGGCCGCAAAGTTCGCGTCTTCAAGTCGAACGGCGAAACCGTTGGCGCTTGAGCTTAGAGTTGGGATATTAAAGTGAGCAGATTAAAACAAATTTATCGTGAAGAAGTAGTCAAACAACTGCAAGAACAGTTTGGCTATAAATCCGTTATGGAAGTACCACGCATAACCAAAATCACTCTGAATATGGGTGTTGGTGAAGCTTTGACTGATAAGAAAGTGCTTGAAAACGCTGTTGCTGACATGGAAGCTATTTCCGGTCAAAAAGCCGTTGTTACCAAAGCACGTAAATCAGTTGCCGGTTTCAAAGTGCGTGAAGGTTGGCCGATTGGTTGTAAAGTAACATTGCGGAGTGATCGCATGTATGACTTTCTCGATCGTCTGATTAGTATTTCTATTCCGAGAATTCGTGACTTTCGTGGATTAAACCCGAAATCATTTGATGGTCAAGGAAACTACAGTATGGGGATTAAAGAGCAAATCATTTTCCCTGAAATTGAGTTTGACAAGATTGATAAAACACGCGGTATGGACATTACCATTACCACCACTGCAAAAACTGCAGAAGAGTCACGTGCTTTATTAACCGCGTTCAAGTTTCCTTTTAGAAAATAAACCAAGTCCGGGTGGAATAAGTTATGGCTAAACGTTGCATGATTAATCGCGAGATTAAAAGAGCAAAAATGGTAGAAAAATACGCTGCCAAACGCGCTGAATTGAAAAAACAAATGATCAATTCATCATTGAGTATGGAAGAACGTGAAGTTGCTGCAAAGAAATTTCATGCTTTACCACGTAACTCAAGTGCAGTACGTATGAGAAATCGTTGTGAAATTACTGGTCGTCCACACGGTTATTACCGTAAGTTTGGTCTTTCAAGAAACAAACTGCGCGAACATGCAATGAATGGCGATATCCCTGGCCTAGTCATGGCGAGTTGGTAGTTGCCAATCTGTTTAGTGGAGCTAAATTAAATGAGTATGACTGACCCAATTGCTGATATGTTGACACGCATCCGCAATGCCCAACAAGCAAATAAAGTTGATGTAACAATGCCTTCTTCTAAGGTTAAGCTGAGTATTGCTCAAGTACTTAAAGATGAAGGTTATGTTGCTGATTTCAGTGTTAATGAAAATGCAGGCAAACCCCTGTTGACCATCAGCCTGAAATATTTTGAAGGCAAACCGGTTATCGAACAAATCAACCGCATCAGCCGTCCAGGTCTTCGAGTTTACCGTTCAGCGGATAAAATCCCGCAAGTAATCGGTGGTCTCGGTGTTGCTATCGTGTCTACCTCTAGAGGTGTGATGGCTGATCGTAAAGCGCGTGCACTTGGTCAGGGCGGTGAAGTCCTGTGTGCCGTTAGCTAAGCCTTATTTCCAGGAGATAGAACATGTCACGTATTGCAAATGCGCCAGTTGAAATTCCTGCTGGTGTTGAGGTTGCTCTCAACGGTAGTGAAGTTACGGTTAAAGGTTCGAAAGGAACATTGTCACGTACTTTTCATGCCGATGTAGAAGTGTCGCAGGAAGGTTCTGCACTCAAGACCGTCGCAAAAAATAATTCAAAACAAGCTGTTGCCTTAACGGGAACTGCTAGAGCTTTAATCAGTAACATGGTTGATGGTGTTTCTAAAGGTTTTGAAAAGAAATTAACATTGGTTGGTGTTGGTTACCGTGCTAAAGCACAAGGTGACAAGCTCGACCTGACTTTGGGGTTTTCTCACCCTGTTCAATACAGTGTGCCTGCTGGCATTACAGTTGAAACCCCAAGTCAAACAGAAATTGTTGTTACGGGCGCTGACAAACAAGCGGTCGGACAAGTGGCGGCAGATATTCGTGCTTATCGCTCACCTGAACCTTACAAAGGTAAAGGTGTTCGCTATTCAGATGAATATGTTGCTCGTAAAGAAGCTAAGAAAAAATAATTAGGCTGAATCATGGATAAAAAATCGTCAAGATTACGCAGAGCTGCAAGAGCGCGTGCCAAAATCAGAGAATTGGAAGTCTACCGACTCACAATTCACAGAACGCCGCGTCATATCTATGCTCAGGTCCTTACTCACGATAGTTCTAAAGTAGTTGCATCTGCTTCAACTTTAGACCCAGAAGTGAAAAAAGCACTTGAAGCTACTGGAAATGTAGCTGCAGCCGAATTGGTTGGAAAGACTGTTGCACAACGTGCAGTAAAAGAAGGTATTACACAAGTTGCCTTTGATCGTTCCGGTTTTAGTTATCACGGTCGCGTTAAGGCCCTGGCTGATGCAGCTCGTGAAAACGGCTTGCAGTTCTAGTTATATAAGGTAAGACTCATGGCACAGAATGAACAACGCCAAGCCGCATCAGATGGCTTGATTGAAAAGTTAGTAGGTATTCGCCGCGTCGCTAAAGTAGTGAAGGGTGGTCGTGTATTTGGTTTTTCTGCATTGACAATTGTTGGTGACGGTAACGGACGTGTTGGCTTTGGCCAAGGTAAAGCGCGCGAAGTACCTGTTGCTATTCAGAAAGCAATGGATGAAGCTCGTAAAAACATGAAGAAAGTTGTGCTCAATGGTGATACTCTGCACCACCCTCTGACAGCTCGTCATGGTGCTGCTAAGGTATTTATGCAGCCTGCTTCAGAAGGTACGGGTGTTATTGCCGGTGGTGCAATGCGCGCAGTATTTGATGCTGTCGGTGTTCATAACGTTCTGGCCAAGTCGATTGGTTCAACCAATCCTCTAAATGTAGTTCGCGCTACCATCAATGGTCTTACTGATATGAACAACCCTGAATCTATCGCTGCCAAACGTGGTAAGTCGGTTAAAGAGATCATGGAATAATCAAATGAGTTCACAAGCAAAAATTAAAGTCACTTTGGTCAAAAGCACCATTGGAAGACTTGAAAAACACAAAGCCTGTGTCGCAGGCTTAGGTTTACGTAAAACAGGTAGCAGTGCGGTTGTAATCGATACCCCTGAAAATCGAGGCATGATTAATCATGTTTCTTACCTGTTGAAGGTTGAGGAAGTATAGAGATGAACTTAAATACAATTGCACCGGCTGAAGGTGAAAAACAATCAGCTAAACGCGTAGGTCGTGGAATTGGTTCAGGCTTAGGTAAAACTTGTGGTCGTGGTCACAAAGGCCAAAAAGCACGTTCTGGTGGATTCCATAAACGTGGTTTTGAAGGCGGTCAAATGCCTTTACAACGCCGTTTGCCGAAGGTTGGTTTTAGCTCGCGTGTTAGCAGAACTACAGCACAAGTACGGTTAGATACAATCGCATCTATTGATGCGGATGTAATTGATTTGTTGACATTGAAATCTGTCGGTGCCGTGCCTGAAAACACCTTGCGTGTAAAAGTAATTAACTCTGGTGAGCTTACTAAATCTGTAACGATTAAGGGTATGGCTCTTACTGCAGGTGCAAAGGCAGCAGTAGAAGCTGCCGGTGGTAAGGTCGAAGAGTAATATTTGTGGAAAAAAACAGACAACAAGCCGCAGCAATGATGAGCGGTGGTCGATATGGTGAACTTAAAAGCCGTCTTCTTTTTGTTTTAGGGGCATTGGTAGTTTATCGCTTAGGTACTTTCATTCCAGTGCCTGGTATTGATCCTGCTGCTTTAGCAATTATGTTCGAACAGCAACGCGGCACTATCTTGGACATGTTCAACATGTTTTCAGGTGGTGCTTTAGAGCGTTTATCTGTATTTGCACTAGGTATCATGCCTTACATCTCGGCATCTATCATTATGCAGTTGTTGACTGTTGTACACCCTAAATTAGCTCAGCTTAAAAAAGAAGGTGCAGCAGGTAAACGTAAGATTACTCAGTACACTCGTTATGGCACTTTGGCTTTAGCAACCTTTCAAGCTATTGGTATTTCAATTGCATTGGAAAGCCAGCAAGCGGGTGGTTCGGGTGTTGTTATAGATCCGGGTTTGTTATTCCGATTTACTGCAGTAGTAACCTTAGTAACTGGAACTATGTTCTTAATGTGGCTAGGTGAGCAGATCACTGAGCGTGGAATTGGTAATGGTATCTCGATTATCATTTTTGCAGGTATCGTTGCCGGTTTACCTTCTGCTATTGGTGGAACCCTTGAGTTAGCCAGAACTGGACAATTAGCACCATTTCTTGTGATAGCTTTATTAGTTATGGCTCTTGCAGTAACTGCTTTTGTAGTATTCGTTGAGCGTGCTCAAAGACGTATACCTATACATTATGCGAAGCGTCAACAAGGTCGGAAAATGATGGCTGGCCAAGTTACACATTTACCATTGAAGTTAAATATGGCTGGTGTTATACCACCAATCTTTGCTTCAAGTATTATATTGTTCCCGGCTACCATTGCTGGTTGGTTCGGCTCTTCGGAAGGTATGAGTTGGTTGAGTGATATCTCAACACTCATGTCACCGGGCCAGCCTATGTATGTTATGGCGTATGCTTTTGCGATTATATTCTTTTGTTTCTTTTATACAGCATTAGTATTTAATCCAAAAGAAACGGCAGAGAATCTGCAAAAGTCTGGAGCTTTTATTCCTGGGATTCGTCCTGGTGAACAAACATCACGTTATATCGATACCGTTATGGGACGTTTAACGTTAGCTGGCGCTGTATATATAACCGCTGTCTGTTTGTTGCCAGAGTTTCTTATACTCTATTGGAGTGTACCGTTCTATTTCGGTGGTACCTCTTTGCTTATCATCGTTGTTGTGACAATGGATTTTGTTTCACAAGTGCAATCACACATGATGTCGCAGCAGTATGAAAGTTTGATGCGTAAATCAAACAAGAATAATAATGGAGTTGGCGGTTTTTTACGCTAACTTTACAAATAGTTTGCTGGAGAAAAATAATGAAAGTTCAGGCGTCAGTAAAAAAGATATGCCGTAATTGCAAAATTGTAAAAAGAAATGGGGTTCTGCGTGTTATATGCACAGAAGCTCGCCATAAGCAACGTCAAGGTTAAATTTGACTGTTCGGTGATTGTTGTTGAACTGTAGTTTTGTATGATACAATTCACTGTTCACTCCTGAGAAATTTAGGGTAATTGAATGGCTCGTATAGCTGGTATAAATGTTCCTGTGCAAAAGCACACGGTAATCGCTCTCACATCGATTTACGGCATTGGTCGTACACGTTCACAAAAGATCTGTGAAGCAGCAGGTATTGCACCTGATGCAAAAATTCGCGATCTTTCTGAGCAGGAAGTTGAGGCACTTCGCACAGAGGTTGCCAAATATACTGTTGAAGGTGATTTGCGTCGTGAAGTCTCTATGGATATCAAACGTCTTAAAGACTTGGGTTGCTACCGTGGTGTCCGTCACCGCAGAGGTCTGCCGGTTCGCGGGCAGAGAACTAAAACGAACGCAAGGACTCGTAAAGGTCCTCGCCGTATGATTAAGTAAGTTAAGAGGCGCTTCGATGGCAAATTCATCAGCACGACAACGCAAACGCGTTAAAAAGAATGTGGTCGACGGTGTCGCTCATGTTCATGCATCATTTAATAATACGATTGTCACCATTACTGATCGTCAAGGTAATGCGCTTTCATGGGCTACTGCCGGTGGTTGTGGTTTCCGTGGTTCGCGTAAAAGCACACCATTTGCTGCACAGGTTGCTGCTGAAAAAGCTGGCGAAGTAGTGAAAGAATTTGGTATGAAAAACTTGGATGTTGAAATCAAAGGTCCAGGTCCAGGTCGCGAATCTGCTGTTCGTGCCCTAAATAATTTAGGTTTTAAAATTACTAATATTACAGACGTGACGCCCATTCCACACAATGGTTGCCGTCCTCCTAAGCGTCGTCGCGTTTAACAGGTTTTTGGAGTAACACTAATGGGAAAATATCGTGGCCCAACTTGCAAGCTAAGCCGCAGAGAAGGTACTGACCTTTTTCTGAAGAGCAGAGGTAACCCTCTGGAAAGCAAATGCAAGATTGAACAAAAGCCAGGTCAACACGGTGCACGTCGTGGTCGTGAATCTGATTATGCGGTTCAGCTACGTGCTAAGCAACGTATCCGTCGTATGTATGGCGTTCTTGAAAAGCAATTTCGTAACTATTACAAATTAGCTGATCAGAAAAAAGGCGCAACAGGTGTTAACTTGTTGAACTTGCTTGAACAACGTCTTGATAATGTTGTTTACCGTATGGGCTTTGGTTCAACTCGTGCTGAATCTAGACAATTAGTTTCTCACAAAGCAATCATGGTAAATGGTCGCGTTACTAATATTCCTTCTTATCAAGTAAAAGAAGGTGATGTTGTTGAGATTCGTGAGAAATCAAAGAAACAAGAACGCATTGTGAATGCTATGTCAGTAGCAGAACAATTAGGTTTCCCAGAATGGATCGAAGTAAATACGCAAGCTCTGTCAGGTGTGTTTAAACGTGCTCCTGAACGTGATGAATTGCCGGCCGAACTTTCAGAAAACCTGGTTGTAGAGCTTTACTCGAAATAGACATAACTAAATCCATAACGGATTTATTAGAGGAATTTGCATGACGACTTATACGAGTCAATTTCTTAAACCAAGGATCGTCGATATCCAGAAGTTTAGTGACACACGTACACGTCTGGTACTGGAACCCCTAGAACGTGGTTTTGGTCATACGCTGGGTAATGCATTACGTAGAATTCTGCTTTCCTCGATGGAAGGTGCAGCAGTTGTTGAAGCACAAATCGACGGTGTAGTGCATGAATATTCAGCAATTACTGGCGTACAGGAAGATGTTTTAGATATTCTTCTGAATATGAAAGGTATTGCTGTTCAGTTACATGATGCAACTGAAGCTGTATTAAGTTTGAACAAAGAAGGTGTTGGCCCTGTTACTGCAGCAGATATTCAGTTACCACACAATGTAGTAGTAACTAATCCTGATCATGTAATTGCTAACTTAACTGGTGGTAGCCTGTCAGTTACTTTCAAAGTGGTTAAAGGTCGCGGTTATTCTGCTGCTAACAGCCGTGCTTTAGGTGAAGATGAAGACCGTGCTATCGGTCAGTTGCATCTTGATGCTTCATTCAGCCCTGTACGTTTGGTTACTTATGCCGTTGAAAGTGCACGTGTTGAAAATCGTACGGATTTGGATAAACTTATCATTGATGTTGAAACAAACGGTACTTTGGATGCCGAAGATGCTATTAAATATGCAGCAACAATCTTAAGTGATCAGTTAACTTCTTTTGTAGATTTTACGGTAATTGAAGAAGCAGCCTCTGAGCCAAAGCAGCCGCCAATTGACCCAGCTTTATTGCAGGCAATTGATGATTTGGATCTGACGGTCCGTTCAGCGAACTGTCTGAAAGCAGAAAATATTTATTACGTAGGTGATTTGATTCAACGTACTGAAATGGAACTTTTGAAAACGCCTAATTTAGGTAAAAAGTCCCTGACAGAAATCAAAGAAGTCCTGGCATCAAAAGGCTTGTCTTTAGGCATGCACCTTGATAACTGGCCACCTGCCTCTTTAGAGCAAAAATAATACTGAAGTAATTCAGCACAAAGAATAGGGTAAGAACCATGCGTCATCGTAATTCAGGTCGTAAATTAAACCGCAATAGCAGTCATAGAAAAGCTATGTTCAAAAATATGGCTTCATCGTTGCTTGAGCATGAGGTCATTCGCACAACACTGCCTAAGGCTAAAGAGTTGCGTGGTGTTATTGAGCCACTTATCACTTTAGGCAAGACAGATAGTGTTGCCAATCGTCGTCTGGCTTTTGCCGCTTAGGTAGCCGTGATGCAGTGACCAAGTTATTTAACGAAGTTTCGCCTCGCTCTGTTAACCGCCCTGGTGGTTACGTACGCGTGTTAAAAACTGGCCTGCGTGATGGTGATAAAGCACCAATGGCCATCGTTGAACTTGTTGATCGTGCTGCTGAAACTGAAGTATCTGCTTAATATTTAATCTTAATTGATTGCAAACTAGACCGGCTATTGCCGGTTTAGTTGTATATAGAACATCTGTTTTTAAATTAGCATTGCTAACTTATTGATTTAAAGTGACCAAATAGTTTGTTTTTAGATTTTGGATGAATTAGTTGGTTTTTAGTGTTGACAGCCTGGCGAGTGGCTGTATAATTCTCGCTTCTTTGCAGGGCGTTATTATCTGCAAGCTCTTTAAAAAACTGGTATCAAGTAATTTGTGTGGGTACTTGCGTTGTATATTTCTGAGAAGAAAAAACGACGTGAGCTATTCG
>NZ_SSXS01000018.1:11357-16340 GCF_004832235.1 Methylophaga sp. SB9B | reverse complement strand
GACGATTAGGTGTTTCGTACTCAACGTGCGCTGTCGCAATGGTGATGCCGCGCTCTCTTTCTTCCGGTGCGTTATCAATATCCGCGTAATCTTTGAATTCACCACCTGATGCTTCAGCCATTACTTTGGTAATTGCTGCCGTCAGGGTAGTTTTACCGTGGTCTACGTGACCAATGGTGCCCACGTTTACGTGGGGTTTTGTACGTTCAAATTTTGCCTTGGACATCTATCTACCTCGTTCAACTATGTTTTATTTCGTTTTGTTAATGATTGCTTCAGCGACATTTCCAGGGATTTCACTGTACTTCGCAAACTCCATTGAGTACGTAGCACGACCTTGTGTTGCTGAGCGTAAATCTGTTGCGTAACCGAACATTTCTGCCAACGGCACTTCTGCCTTTATAATTTTTCCACTTGGCGCATCATCCATCCCATTCACCAAGCCGCGACGGCGATTCAAATCACCCATCACATCTCCCATGTAATCTTCAGGAGTTACAACTTCAATCTTCATAATCGGCTCTAGAAGTGAAGGTGACGCTTCAAGCGCACCATTTCTGAAAGCCATTGATCCGGCAACTTTAAAAGCCATTTCATTTGAATCGACATCATGGTAAGAACCGTCAAACAAAGTTACTTTGACATCTTCCACAGGGTAGCCGGCTATTACACCATTTTTCATCTGCTCTTGTATACCTTTATCTACAGATGAAATGTATTCTTTTGGAACTGTTCCACCGATCGTGGCATTTTCAAAGGCATATCCACTTCCAGCAGGCATTGGTTCCAGACGTAACCAGACGTGTCCATATTGACCACGGCCGCCACTTTGGCGCACAAACTTACCTTCAGATTCAACTTTTTTACGGATAGTTTCTCTGTAAGCAACTTGTGGGGCACCTACATTGGCGTCAACGCCGAACTCACGTTTCATGCGATCGATAATAATATCGAGATGTAATTCACCCATGCCGGCAATAATTGTTTGCGCGGACTCTTCATCAGTACGAACACGGAATGATGGATCTTCTTTGGCAAGCTTACCTAATGCAATACCCATTTTCTCCTGATCAGCCTGCGTTCTTGGTTCTATGGCAACCGATATAACGGGCTCAGGAAAATCCATACGCTCTAAAGTGATGACATGGTCGGGATGGCACAACGTTTCGCCTGTTGTGGTATCTTTAAGGCCAATCGCTGCAGCAATATCACCCGCAAATACTTCGGTGATTTCTTCTCTACTGTTAGCATGCATCTGCACTAAACGACCGATACGTTCTTTTTTGCCTTTAATAGGATTAAAGACGGCATCTCCTGACTTTAATACTCCAGAATAAACACGGAAGAAAGTTAAAGTACCTACAAATGGATCAGTTGCAATTTTAAATGCTAACGCAGCAAACGGCTCATTATCATCAGCTTGACGTGTGCCGTACTCTTCGTTATCAACGTCAACAAGGCCTTTGATTGCTGGCACTTCTGTAGGTGATGGCAGATATTCTACAACGGCATCTAATACAGCTTGAACACCTTTATTTTTAAAGGCCGAGCCACAGAATGCAGGAACCACTTCATTGGCTAATGTTTGTAACCGGATACCGGTTTTAATTTGTTCATCAGTAAGCTCACCTGTTTCGAGATACTGATTCATTAATTCTTCATTAGCTTCTGCTGCTGCTTCCACTAATTGTTCACGATAATCTTTACATTCAGCAAGCATCTCAACTGGAATATCACGGGCATCATAAGTGACACCCATATCATCTTGATTCCAATAAATCGCTTGCATTCTGACCAAATCAACGACGCCTTCAAAGCGTTCTTCAGCGCCAATTGGTAATTGCATTACAACTGGTGTGGAACCTAAACGTTTTTGGATTTGTTCAACTACACGGAGAAAATCAGCACCCTGTCGATCCATTTTATTTACAAATGCAAGACGTGGTACGTGATATTTATTTGCCTGGCGCCAAACTGTTTCGGACTGAGGCTCTACGCCACCTACTGCACAGAAAACAGCAACGGCTCCATCAAGCACACGCAGAGAACGTTCGACTTCAATTGTGAAATCAACGTGACCTGGAGTATCAATGATGTTAATTCGGTGTTGCGGGAATTGTTGATCCATACCGGCCCAGAAGCAGGTTGTAGCAGCAGAGGTAATGGTAATTCCTCGCTCTTGTTCCTGTTCCATCCAGTCCATAGTAGCTGCACCATCGTGAACCTCACCAATTTTATGTGAGATGCCGGTATAAAACAGCACGCGCTCAGTCGTCGTGGTTTTACCCGCGTCGATATGTGCCATGATGCCAATATTCCGGTATCTATTAATAGGTGTACTACGTGCCACTATAGCTACTCTTTACGATCAACAATGTTAAAGAACAAAAACCTTGCCTGAGTCTAGTCAGGCAAGGGTATAGCTTAAAATCTGAAGTGCGAGAACGCTTTGTTAGCTTCAGCCATACGATGCGTATCTTCTTTCTTCTTAACTGCGGTACCTTTGCCTTCATAGGCATCAGATAACTCACCAGCAAGTCGCATACCCATTGATTTCTCACCACGTTTGCGGGCAGCTTCAACTAACCAGCGCATAGCTAAGGCCACACGTCGTTCTGCACGAACTTCTACAGGAACCTGATAGGTTGCACCACCAACACGACGAGATTTAACCTCAACCATTGGACTGATATTTTCAATTGCTTTCTGAAAAATCTCCAGACCATTTCCGCCCTTGTTTTCAGAAACTGAAGCCAGAGCGCCATAGGTGATTTTTTCAGCAACAGACTTTTTACCATCTTTCATGATGACGTTGATAAATTTCGCCAATCCAATATTTGCATATTTTGGATCTGGTAAAACTTCACGCTTAGCAACAACTCTTCTTCTTGGCATTTCTATATCCTAAATCTTTAATTAACGCTCAGTGCTTTCCAAGGATTAACCTTTAGGACGTTTTGCACCGTATTTTGAGCGGCCTTGACGACGCGCAGAAACACCAGAGGTATCCAGAGCACCACGGACTGTGTGATAACGCACACCAGGCAAATCTTTTACACGACCACCGCGAATCAATACAACGCTATGCTCTTGCAGATTATGACCTTCACCACCAATATAGGAAGTCACTTCAAAACCATTTGTTAAACGTACACGAGCCACTTTACGCATCGCAGAGTTTGGTTTCTTAGGTGTTGTAGTATAAACACGTGTACAAACACCACGACGCTGAGGACATGCCTGCAGAGCTGGTACATTATTCTTTTTCTTCTGTTTAACTCTTGGTTTGCGAACCAACTGATTAATTGTTGCCATTAATACAACCTTAACAAATATCTATTGATGGTAGCCTGCGATACTAATTCTTCTCGCATTACCATTCTATTAAAAGCGGGCATCCAGATAAGGATGCCCGACAAAGAAGAGGAATTTTACAACGCAACAAAGCATTGCGTCAAGGCTTCTTTTAAGAAGCTTCGTTGATTTCTTCCTCACTATTTTCAATCACTTCCGCTACAGGTTCAACTGCGGCAGGTTTACCACCCTGGCGGCGACGCTGACGTTCTTTATGGTATGCCAAACCTGTACCAGCCGGAATCAGTCGACCGACAATTACGTTCTCTTTCAGACCACGTAAACTATCACTCTTACCGGTTACAGCAGCATCGGTCAGAACCCGTGTGGTTTCCTGGAACGACGCAGCAGAAATAAACGAGTCAGTTGCTAATGAAGCTTTAGTAATACCCAGCAGCATAGGCGTAAACAACACACCCATCTTATTCTGACCAACTAACTCATCATTTGCATCCAATACACGATCAAATTCTACTTGCTCACCTTTAAGGAACTTACTGTCACCAACGGCATCGATTTCAACTTTACGCAACATCTGTCTAACAATTACTTCGATGTGCTTATCGTTAATCTTAACGCCCTGTAAACGGTAAACTTCCTGAACTTCGCTCACCATATAGTTTGCTAAAGCCAGAATACCTTTTAAGCGCAAGATATCATGTGGATCTTCCGGTCCATCAACAATCATTTCACCTTTTTCAATATGCTCACCTTCGAACACAGATACATGACGCCATTTAGGAATCAGCTCTTCATGCGGCTCACCTTCTTTAGGTGTAATGATTAAACGTTGTTTACCTTTGGTTTCTTTACCAAAGCTTATGGTACCGCTGATTTCAGCCATCAATGCTGGATCTTTCGGCTTACGTGCTTCAAACAAGTCGGCAACCCGTGGCAGACCACCTGTGATGTCACGCGTTTTACTGCTTTCCTGTGGAATACGTGCCAGGATGTCACCAATTTCCACTTCCATACCATCTGTAACACGAACAATCGCACCACCTGGTAAGAAGTATTCTGCTGGAATATTGGTACCCACAATATTAACGTCATTACCATGGTCATCAATCAACTTAACCATTGGGCGCATATCTTTGGCTGCACTACTACGTTGTTTTGGTTCACGAATAATCAAGCTGGTCAAACCAGTGACTTCGTCAACTTGTTTATCAACAGTAACACCTTCAACCAAATCACTTAGTCGGATATGACCCTTAACTTCGGTTACAACTGGATGGGTATGCGGATCCCACGTTGCTACAATTTGACCTGCATCTACTGCATCATCATCGGCTACCGCGATTTCAGCACCATAAGGAATCTTGTAACGCTCACGTTCACGGCCATTTTCATCGATCAAATGCAACTCACCTGAACGGGAAACCGCAATGAATTTTCCTGCCGAGTTTTCAACAGATTTAATGTTGAAGTAACGAATACGACCTTTGAATTTCAGTACAACTGAGTTATCAGCTGCGGTACGTGATGCAGCACCACCAAAGTGGAAGGTACGCATGGTTAACTGAGTACCAGGCTCACCGATAGATTGTGCAGCGATAACACCAACGGCCTCACCAACGTTAATCTTATGACCACGACCCAAGTCACGACCATAACAAGATGCACAGA
>NZ_SSXS01000018.1:3669-11258 GCF_004832235.1 Methylophaga sp. SB9B | reverse complement strand
GTGGAAGGTACGCATGGTTAACTGAGTACCAGGCTCACCGATAGATTGTGCAGCGATAACACCAACGGCCTCACCAACGTTAATCTTATGACCACGACCCAAGTCACGACCATAACAAGATGCACAGACACCGTAGCGTGATTCACAGGTAATCGCACTGCGGACCATAACTTCGTCGATACCTTCGCGTTCCAGTTTTGTCACAGATGCTTCGTCGATCATATGACCGGCACTTAATACCACATCACCGTCACTATTCAGAACATCTTCTGATACAACACGACCCAGTACACGTTCACCTAAGGCTTCAACAACATCACCGCCTTCGATAATAGGTGTCATGCTGATACCTTTAGTGGTACCACAATCATCTTCGATAACAACCAGATCTTGAGATACGTCAACCAAACGACGAGTCAGATAACCTGAGTTAGCTGTTTTCAAAGCGGTATCCGCCAAACCTTTACGAGCACCATGGGTGGAAATAAAGTACTGCAAAACGTCCAGACCTTCACGGAAGTTAGCGGTGATTGGCGTTTCGATGATAGAACCATCCGGTTTCGCCATCAAACCACGCATACCCGCTAACTGACGGATCTGAGCAGCACTACCACGAGCACCAGAATCGGCCATCATATAGATGGAGTTCATCGATTGTTGTTGTACTTTATTACCTTCAGCATCAAGTACTGTGTCAGTACCCAGACCATCCATCATCGCTTTTGCGATTTGATCATTGGTACGTGACCAGATATCGATGATTTTATTGTAACGTTCACCATCGGTAACCAAACCAGAAGCATATTGTGTTGCAATTTCTTCAACTTCGGCTTCGGCTTTAGCAAGAATGCTGCCTTTAGCTTCAGGAATAACCATGTCATCAGCACAAACCGAGGCACCTGACATAGTGGCTTGGGCAAAACCAAGATACATCAGCTGATCAGCAAAAATGACTGTGTCTTTCAAACCTAAACGACGGTAACAGGTATTGATCAGATCACCGATAGCTTTCTTAGTCATCGTGCGATCAACTACTGAAAATGGCAGACCTTTTGGCACAATACTGAACAACATTGCACGACCTACTGTTGTTTCAACACGGATAGTGCGATTTTGTTCTGGCTCAGGCAACGTTACGTCTGTTTCATCAATACGAACCATTACTTTGGCATGCAAAGATACGACTTTGTTGTCATAAGCTCGTCTCAGTTCTGCAATATCTGCAAACCGGCTACCTTCACCCTTTTCATTAACTAATGAACGAGTCATGTAATACAGACCCAATACAACGTCCTGTGAAGGAATAATAATTGGCTCACCATTAGCTGGTGACAAAATATTATTTGTCGCCATCATCAATGAACGTGCTTCAAGCTGTGCTTCTAGTGATAAAGGTACGTGAACCGCCATTTGGTCACCGTCAAAGTCGGCGTTATAGGCGGCACAGACTAACGGGTGCAACTGGATCGCTTTACCTTCAATCAATAATGGTTCGAACGCCTGGATACCTAAACGATGCAGTGTTGGTGCACGGTTAAGTAACACTGGATGTTCGCGAATAACTTCTTCAAGAATATCCCAAACTTCCGGCCCTTCACGTTCCACCATTTTTTTGGCAGCTTTAATCGTAGTAGCTTGACCACTACGTTCAAGTTTGCCGTAAATAAATGGTTTAAACAGTTCCAACGCCATTTTTTTCGGCAGACCGCACTGATGCAGTTTTAAATATGGACCAACAACAATTACTGAACGGCCAGAATAATCGACACGTTTACCCAGCAAGTTTTGACGGAAACGACCCTGCTTACCCTTGATCATATCGGCCAAGGACTTCAATGGCATACGGTTGGTACCGGTAATCGCACGACCACGACGACCGTTATCCAATAATGCGTCTACAGATTCCTGCAACATCCGCTTTTCATTACGCACGATAATATCTGGTGCGTTTAAGTCGAGCAGACGTTTCAAACGGTTATTACGGTTGATTACGCGGCGATACAGATCATTCAGATCTGAAGTCGCGAAACGACCACCATCCAATGGAACCAATGGACGCAAATCTGGTGGTAATACCGGCAAGACTTCCATAACCATCCATTCTGGTTTGTTACCAGAATCCAGGAAGGCTTCCATTAACTTCAGACGTTTGGTCAATTTCTTGATCTTGGTTTCTGAATTAGTGCCTTCAATCTGATCACGGATAACATCGACTTCTTTTGTCAGATCAATACTTCTCAGCAGTTCCTGAACGGCTTCAGCACCCATGCGTGCATCAAACTCTTCGCCATATTCTTCAACAGCTTGCATGTACATTTCATCAGAAAGTAATTGACCTCTTTCTAATGGTGTCATGCCCGGATCAACAACAATAAACGCTTCGAAATACAACACTCGTTCAATGTCACGTAAAGTCATGTCAAGGAACAATGAAATACGTGATGGTAATGATTTCAAAAACCAGATATGTGCCACTGGGCTGGCAAGTTCGATGTGACCCATACGCTCACGACGGACTTTGGCCACAGTAACTTCAACGCCACATTTTTCACAGATTACACCGCGGTGTTTCAGGCGTTTATATTTACCACACAGACATTCATAGTCTTTTACCGGTCCAAAAATCTTGCAGCAGAACAGACCTTCGCGTTCTGGTTTAAAGGTACGGTAGTTGATGGTCTCCGGTTTTTTAACTTCACCAAATGACCAAGAACGGACCATTTTTGGCGAAGCCAGGCCGATGCGAATCGCATCGAACTCTTCCGGCTGCGTTTGTTGCTTTAACATGTTAAGCAAATCTTTCATATTTTTTCTCCGCTGTCGTTAAACGACATATGTCCTGATTATCGGGTTCGCGCTTACTCTTCGACCAGGTCGACATCAATACCTAGAGAGCGAATCTCACGTGTTAGTACTTTGAAGGATTCAGGCATGCCCGCATCCATCCGATAATCACCATCAACGATGTTTTTGTAGATCTTAGTTCGGCCGTTCACATCATCTGATTTGACTGTCAGCATTTCTTGAAGCGTATAAGCAGCACCATAAGCTTGCAGTGCCCATACCTCCATCTCACCAAAGCGCTGACCACCAAACTGAGCTTTACCACCCAGCGGTTGTTGCGTAACCAAGCTGTAAGGACCTGTTGAACGTGCATGCATCTTGTCATCAACCAAGTGATTCAGTTTCAAAATATGCATGTAACCAATAGTAACCGGACGGTGGAATGTTTCACCTGTACGGCCATCAATCAGTTTGGCCTGACCTGTTGTAGGTAAGCCAGCCAACTCCAACATCGCTTTAATTTCGCCTTCGTCAGCACCATCAAATACTGGTGTCGCCATTGGCACACCCGCTTGCAGATTGCCAGCCAGTTCTAAGATTTCTTCATCAGTTAACGAATCCAAATCTTCTTTTTTACCACTGGTGTTATAAATTTTGCCTAAGAACTCTCTGATTTCGGCAATGCCACGTTGTTGCTGTAGCATTTCTTCAATCTTATAACCTAAGCCTTTAGCTGCCCAACCAAGGTGGACTTCCAGGATCTGACCGATATTCATCCGTGATGGAACACCAAGTGGGTTCAACACGATATCGACCGGACGGCCATCTTGGGTATAAGGCATATCTTCAACAGGAACGATGTTTGAAATAACACCTTTGTTACCGTGACGACCGGCCAATTTATCACCGGGCTGAATACGACGTTTAACTGCCAAGAAAACTTTGACCATGCGTTGTACACCTGGCGCCAAATCATGGCCAGAAGTCAACTTATCTTTCTTGATTTGGAAAGCTTCATCCATATCAGTACGGTATTGCTTGATTTGGTTAGCTGTCGCTTCAAGCATGGCGTTCAACTCATCAGAAGCCATCTGAATGTCATACCACTGTGACTTCTCAAGCCCTTTCAGATACGCCTTGGTGATTTTGTCACCTTTTTTCAGGTCAGGACCTTTATCAGCTACTTTGCCAACCAGAGTTCGCTCAAGACGGGCAAACACGTCATCCACCATAATACGGTGTTGGTCTTTTAAATCGGCCCAGACTTTTTCCAGTTCAGCTTTTTCAATCTGACGGGTACGCTCATCTTTCTCAACGCCATCACGGGTGAAAACCTGAACATCGATAACCGTACCGTAGGTACCTGAAGGTACGCGTAAAGAAGAATCTTTTACATCAGCAGCTTTCTCACCAAAGATTGCTCTTAGCAATTTTTCTTCAGGAGTAAGTTGCGTTTCACCTTTAGGTGTTACTTTACCGACAAGAATATCGCCAGGCTTAACTTCAGCACCTACATAGACAATGCCTGATTCATCCAGTTTAGCCAACGCACTTTCGCTGACATTTGGAATATCACCAGTAATTTCTTCAGTACCTAACTTAGTATCACGAGCCAGACAGTTCAGTTCCTGAATGTGAATGGTTGTGAAACGATCTTCTTCAACAACACGTTCTGATAACAAGATCGAATCTTCGAAGTTGTAGCCATTCCAGGGCATAAATGCCACAAGGATATTTTGCCCCAGTGCCAGTTCGCCTTTATCCGTTGAAGGACCATCCGCTAAGACATCACCTTTAGCAACGATATCACCAGGCTTGACAATAGGACGTTGATTAATCGTTGTGCTTTGGTTTGAACGGGCGTATTTGATCAGGTTGTAAATATCAACACCTGATTCATTATCTTCAGTTTCGTCATCATTTACACGAATAACAATACGGCTCGCATCAATAGAGTCAACTTCGCCACCACGTTTAGCAGTAACCATAACACCGGAATCCTGAGCAACAACACGCTCCATACCGGTACCCACTAATGGTTTATCGGCACGTAATGTCGGCACAGCTTGACGTTGCATGTTCGAACCCATCAATGCACGGTTAGCATCATCATGTTCCAGGAATGGAATTAATGAAGCAGCAACCGATACAACCTGGCGTGGCGAAACATCCATCAATTGCACTTGCTCTGAAGGCATTAATGAAAATTCGTTTTTATGACGACATGGAACCATATTGTCAGCAATGGAAAAATCATCGTTCAGATTGATAGTTGCCTGCGCGATGCGGTATTCACCTTCATCAATTGCAGACAGATATACAATTTCTTCAGTCGCTTTGCCATCAATAACTTTACGGTAAGGCGTTTCGATAAAACCGTATTGATTCGTTCTGGCATAACATGCCAAAGAGTTAATCAAACCGATGTTTGGACCTTCAGGTGTTTCAATTGGGCAAACACGACCGTAGTGTGTGGGGTGAACGTCACGAACTTCAAAACCTGCACGTTCACGTGTCAAACCACCTGGCCCTAACGCTGAAACACGACGTTTATGGGTTACTTCAGATAATGGATTGTTTTGATCCATAAACTGCGACAACTGGCTTGAACCAAAGAATTCTTTAATCGCTGCGGCAACAGGTTTTGCGTTGATCAGTTGCTGCGGCATCAAACCTTCAGATTCGGCAATACTCAAACGTTCACGAACGGCACGTTCAACACGAACCAAACCAACACGGAATTGATTTTCGGCCATTTCACCAACGCTACGTACCCGACGGTTACCAAGGTGATCAATATCATCGACCACACCAAAACCGTTACGAATACCGATCAGCTCTTTCAGAACAGCTACGATATCTTCTTTAGATAAAATACCTTCGCCATCCAGCTCTTCGCGACCTAAACGACGGTTGAATTTCATCCGACCAACATTCGACAGATCATAACGATCTTGACTGAAAAACAGGCTGGTAAATAAGTTTTGAGCAGCATCTTCTGTTGGTGGTTCACCAGGACGCATCATCCGGTAAATTTCAACTTTAGCTTCTAACGCACTGCGAGTTTCGTCCAAACGTAAGGTATCTGACATGTATGGACCATGGTCCAAATCGTTAGCAAAAATTGTATCGATAACGTTAATACCAAAACGCTCTAAGCTTTCTAATAAATCACTGGTTATTTCATCATTAGCATTGGCTAACAACTCGCCCGTGGCAGGATCAATAACATCTTTAGCGATTACTTTACCTACCAAATAGTTGGTTGGTACTGCCAAAGTCGTCATTGCCGCTTTTTCCATTTGACGAATATGACGACCAGTAATTTGACGTTCAGCTTCAACAATTACTTCACCATCTGGATTAAGAATTTCAAATGGCACAGATTGACCACGTAAACGTTGTGGCTCCAGAGCTAATTCAAACCCATCACCTTTACGGGTGAAAGTATCGTTTTCAAAGAAAATTTCCAGGATTTCCTGGTTACTGTAATCCAATGCACGTAACAGGATTGAAGCCGGCAATTTGCGACGACGGTCAATACGCACGAATACAGCATCTTTAGGATCAAATTCAAAATCCAACCATGAACCACGATATGGAATAACTCGAGCGTTATAAAGGATCTTACCTGATGAGTGTGTTTTTCCTTTATCGCTATCGAAAAACACACCTGGGGAGCGGTGTAACTGAGAAACGATTACTCGCTCTGTTCCGTTAATAACGAAGTTACCTTTCTCCGTCATTAATGGGATTTCACCCATATAAACTTCCTGCTCTTTTATGTCTTTAACAACTTTTGATTTTGCAGGGGCGTCTTTATCATAGATAACCAGACGCATTTTTACTCTAAGAGGCGCAGCATAGGTCACACCACGTAGTTGACATTCCTTGACGTCAAAAGCTGGTGTTCCGAGACGATAGCTAACATATTGCAGCTCAGCCATACCAGTGTGACTTTTAATCGGAAACACTGATTCGAATGCCGCATGCAAGCCCATTGCATTGCGTTCATCAGCAGGGACGGCCATTTGCAGGAAATCCTGATAGGAATTGACCTGAGTTGCCAGTAAATTTGGAACGGTCAAGACACTTGGTCGCTTGCCAAAATCTTTACGAATCCGTTTTTTCTCGGTAAACGTATAAGCCATGTATTACACCTCGAAGAAACACCTGATTTCTTTTAACGGAAATGCAGGTAGGGTCATATATTGTAGGTGGCCGAATGTCGATCGGCCTGCAACGGAAAAAGGCCGGTGACTAAAGTCACCAGCCATTTTCTTTTTCGTGGCAGTAAACTGACCACGATTGTAGGTGTGCTTACTTAAGTTCAGCAGTCGCACCAGCTTCTTGCAATTGTTTCAGAACGTCTTCAGCTTCTGCTTTTTCTACGCCTTCTTTAACAGTTGCTGGAACGCCTTCTACCATGTCTTTAGCTTCTTTCAAGCCCAGACCAGTCAGACCACGTACAACTTTGATTACGCCAACTTTGTTTTCGCCAAAGCTAGTCATAACAACGTTGAATTCAGTTTGTTCTTCAGCGGCAGCAGCGGCTGGAGCAGCGGCAGCAGCAGCGGCAACAGGAGCAGCAGCAGTTACGCCGAATTTTTCTTCCATTGCTTCGATCAAATCTACGATCTCAACAACTGTCATATTGGAAATCGCTTCCAAGATATCGTCTTTAGATACAGCCATGATATTTTCCTATTTCAAGCTTACAGAATTAAATAAAAGTTACTTATCCAAAATGGATTAAGCAGCTTGTTTTGCGTCGCGAACGGCCGCAAAAGTGCGAACCATTTTCT
>NZ_SSXS01000018.1:0-3572 GCF_004832235.1 Methylophaga sp. SB9B | reverse complement strand
TCGTCTTTAGATACAGCCATGATATTTTCCTATTTCAAGCTTACAGAATTAAATAAAAGTTACTTATCCAAAATGGATTAAGCAGCTTGTTTTGCGTCGCGAACGGCCGCAAAAGTGCGAACCATTTTGCTGGTAGGCGCTTGCAAAGTACGAACAAATTTTTCGATTGGAGCTTTAAGCGTACCCATGAACATGCTAATAGCTTGATCTTTGGTAGGCATTTTCGCCAAACGGTCTAAATCAGAAGCAGGCAACAGCTTGCCACCTAATGAAACCATTTTGACTTCGAGTTTTTTGTTGTCTTTAGCAAAATCAGCCATGACACGTGCAACGGCACCTGGATCTTCCATAGAAAATCCGAATACCAAAGGTCCAGTCATTCCTTCCTGCATGCAGGCGAAATCAGTACCTTCAACAGCACGACGAGCTAATGTATTACGCACAACACGCAAATAAACATTTTGCTCACGCGCTGCAACTCGCAACGCTGTCATTTCTGAAACAGTCAAACCACGATATTCTGCTGCAACAGCAGAAAACGCAGATGATGCAATTTCAGCGACCTCAGCAACGACGGCCTTTTTACCTTCGAGATTTAAAGCCACCTAAGACCTCCTTAGGTTCACTACTCATAATCAAGTAGCGTGTGTTGCTAACAAAAGAAGTGTTGCCACTTCCACCTTCACGGCATTCAACCTCAGAATTTCTGTAGCTGAACCCGTCTGCGCAGGCAGACTTACGTCTATTAAATTTTCATGCCTGCGGTCTTAGACGACCCAGTGACTAGCACTGGGCGGTCCAAATTTTTTCTCAGCTTAAGCTAAGAATGATTTATCAACTGGAACACCGGCACCCATTGTGCTGGAAACACTAATGCGTTTAATGTAAATGCCTTTAGCAGAGCTTGGTTTCAGTTTATTCAAATCGTCTAACAACGCTAAAAGGTTTTGACGCAAAGCTTCTACTTCAAAGCTAGCGTTACCAATTGCGCAATGAATGATACCGGCTTTATCTGTACGGTAACGAACCTGACCAGACTTAGCATTTTTAACAGCTTCAGCAACGTTTGGTGTAACAGTTCCGACTTTAGGGTTTGGCATTAATCCACGAGGTCCTAATACTTGACCCAATGTACCAACGATACGCATCGCATCCGGAGAAGCGATAACAACATCAAAATCCATATTGCCGGCTTTGATTGATTCAGCCAGATCTTCGAAACCTACAATATCAGCGCCAGCTTCTTTAGCTGCATCAGCATTTGCACCTTGTGCAAACACAGCAACACGAACTGTTTTACCAGTTCCGTTTGGCAATACAGTTGAGCTACGAACGACTTGATCAGATTTACGTGGATCAACACCTAAGTTAATTGCGACATCAATAGATTCAACAAATTTAGCTGAGGCGTTATCTTTTACAAAACTTAACGCTTCATCAAGCTCAAACACTTTTCCAGCAGTCAGCTTCTCGCGAATAGCGCGACTTCTTTTTCCAAGAGCAGCCATTATTCAACCCCTTCTGTATTCAAACCCATGCTGCGTGCAGTACCAGCAATCGTTCTTACTGCAGCGTCTAAGTCTGCAGCAGAAAGATCCGGCATTTTTGTATTGGCAATTTCTTCCAATTGAGCGCGAGTAACAGTACCGACTTTATCGGTATTTGGGCGAGCACTACCACTTTTCAAGCCAGCTGCTTTTTTCAGCAATACTGCGGCCGGAGGCGTTTTAGTGATAAAAGTAAAGCTTTTATCGTTGTACACAGAAATCACAACTGGTGTAGGCAAGCCTGGTTCCAGATTTTGTGTTTTTGCGTTAAACGCTTTACAGAATTCCATGATGTTCACACCGTGCTGACCTAATGCAGGACCAACAGGAGGACTTGGGTTTGCCTGACCAGCTGCAACTTGCAGCTTGATGTAGGCCGTTATTTTCTTAGCCATCTTTAACTCCTAAACGGGTACAAACGCCTTGCGGCTCCCCAACAACATTCCAGTATTAACTGGGCTTCTTTTTTGCCTAGCCTTTGGCGACTTGGCTAAATTCAAGTTCAACTGGTGTAGAACGACCAAAAATAACCACTTCCACGCGCAGCTTACTTTTCTCGTAATTGACTTCTTCGACAACGCCGGTGAAATCATTAAACGGACCGTCAGTAACGCGAACCACTTCACCGGGTTCGAAAAGTACTTTCGGCCGTGGACTTTCAACGCCTTCCTGAACACGCTGCAGAATTTGCTCTGCTTCTTTATCCGTAATTGGCGCAGGACGATCTCCAGTACCACCAATAAATCGTAAAACCCGTGGCAGATCATTTACCACATGCCAGGTTTCATCATCCATTTCCATATTGACAAGCACATAGCCAGGAAAAAACTTGCGTTCGCTTCGGCGTTTTTGACCTTCACGCATTTCCACAACTTCTTCTGTAGGAACGAGAATGTCACCAAACTTTTCTTCAAGACCCATTCGGGCAACACGTTCCTCTAACGAACGTTTTACTTGTGCTTCATAGCCGGAATAGGCTTGTATTACGTACCAGCGTTTACTCATTTCACATCCAGCTTTATAAGGTCAGTGCGCGAACGGCCCAGCCTAAAAGTGAGTCATAGGCCCACAACATAATGGCAACAACAATGACCATAACAATTACAACCAGGGTCGTTTGTAAAGTTTCCTGCCGAGTTGGCCAGACAACTTTTCTCACTTCTACCTGAGTATCACCGATGTATGATAACACTGATGCACCCACAGTTGCTCGGGACACAATGAATAAGGAAAGTGCGGCCACCGCAAGGAGACCAAGCACACGCAGCAATGTTGAATACTCTGAGTAGGTATAAAACAAAGCAATCGCAGCGACCATTAAGGCGGCTGCGACTATCAATTTGAGTTTATCTGCCATTGTTTTTGTTATTAATCCATCTTGATGAAAACAAAAATGGCAGGCCAGGAGGGAATCGAACCCCCAACCTACGGTTTTGGAGACCGTCGCTCTGCCAATTGAGCTACTGGCCTAACATATGCTCTCATTCGGTTGAGCACCCATGTACTCAACCATAAGCATTACATACTATTCGACGATTTTAGCAACGACACCAGCACCAACGGTGCGGCCGCCTTCACGAATAGCAAAACGTAAACCTTCTTCCATCGCAATCGGATTGATTAAGGTTACGTCCATCTTAACGTTATCACCAGGCATGACCATTTCAATACCTGCTGGTAATTCACATGCACCAGTTACGTCGGTGGTACGGAAATAAAACTGTGGACGGTAACCATTGAAAAATGGTGTATGACGACCACCTTCGTCTTTCGACAAAATGTACACTTCCGCTTCAAACTTGGTGTGTGGCTTGATTGTGCCTGGGTGAGCCAATACTTGACCACGGTCAACGTCTTCACGTTTAGTACCACGTAACAACACACCAACGTTATCGCCTGCTTGACCTTGGTCAAGTAATTTGCGGAACATTTCAACACCTGTACAGGTGGTTTTTTGCGTGTCTTTGATACCAACGATTTCTAACTCGTCGCCAACTTTAACAATACCGCGCTCTACACGACCGG
>NZ_SSXS01000017.1:0-24996 GCF_004832235.1 Methylophaga sp. SB9B | reverse complement strand
AAATCGTCTGGTCAAACCCAGAGCGTTTCTCAGTATGGTCAGGTGCGTTAGCAACTGCCTCTGATGTTGTGTTCTACGGTACGCTGGAAGGTTACCTGAAAGCAGTTGATGCCCAATCAGGTCGTGAGCTATACAGATTCAAAACAGCATCAGGCATTATCGGTAACGTTAATACCTACAAACACAACAACAAACAGTATATTTCTATCCTGTCTGGTGTAGGTGGTTGGGCTGGTATCGGTATGGCTATCCCAAGTTTAGAAAATGATTCAGATGGTCTGGGCGCAGTTGGTGCATATCGTGCACTGTCTAGCTGGACTAACCTGGGTGGTATTCTGAGCGTATTTAGCTTGTAAGACCATTAAGTGTATTAAAAAATATACTTAAGTTAGACCAAAAAACCCGGTATCTTAAAAAGATGCCGTTTTTTTTGAACAAAAACGGTATACGAAGTGTCACACTTATTCCCATAAGAAATAAGGAAGAGAGAATGATAAAGCTACAGAAAATGGCGATCTTGGCATCTGCATTAGTGGGTGCATCGTTTGCAGTCAATGCAGAAAATTTGAAACCCTTGCCTGGACAAGAAGTATTAAGGGTCTGCGCTGATCCGCACAATATGCCGTATTCAAATAAGAACAAGGAAGGTTTCGATAATAAAATTGCAGAATTGTTAGGTAAAGAATTAGGAATTCCAGTGGAATATTACTGGTTCCCGCAGCGAATCGGATTTGCGCGAAATACTATTCAAAAAGAGCATCCTGAACGTGCTGGCTATATGTGCGATTTGGCAATGAGCGTACCTGAAGATGGTGGTCCGATGATGCCTACAAAACCCTATTTCAGTTCAATTGAAGCAATCGCTTACCGTAGTGGAGAAGGCTATGAGATCACTAAATTAGCCGATCTTAAAGAAGTTGATGCAAAACATGGTCCTTTGAAAATTGGTTTGTTTGATCGTGCTGTATCTACCAAACCTATTATTGATATGGGCTTAGCCGATCGAATTCAGTACTACCAATTAATGAGTGGTGATGTGAATGCCAGTGGCGGTCGTGCGATAGAAGATTTAGCTGCAGGGAAGATTGATGTCATCCCGATGTGGGGCCCTGTTGCTGGCTATGAAGCTTCTGTTTCAGATGTGCCAATTACCGTTCAACCTTTAAATGAATTAGGTCAGGCGCATGTATTTAGTTTTGGTATGGGTACACGCCGCACTAATAAAGCCTGGAATGCTTTATTAAATGAGTTTATCGATAAACATCAGGATGAAATAACTGCGATTATTGCTGAATATAATCTTCCTTCACTGGAAAATGTGAGTCCAACGCCAGCTAAGCGTGCTCATAAGGATGATTAAGAGTAAGTAAATAAAGTCTAATGCAGAATTGATGGAGGCTACAAAACTGTAGCCTCCATTATTTTTATAAGGTTATCATTAATTTTTGCCGCAAACTCTGCCTGTTCTTTATCAGCCACTTTTTCCTCCATTAAACGTGTGCCAATAATGACGCCAGTTTCACTCTCACGGACGGTAATGATGCAGGGCATATCATTAATTAATTGTTCGTTAATCAACATCATTTGTTTGGCGTAAGTGATATTGCAAAAGCTAATAACAACAGACAGTGGAAAGTCCTCATCACCGCGTTCCTGGATTGCCGAGCCAATTTCACTTTTATGAATGATCCGATAGTTAAATTCCGAAATGGCAATATCCAGATTCTCTAAAGTTTCCTGATAGGAATAAGGACTATTTTTTTCAATTATTCGGTTAGTATTCGCGGGCTGACATGCGATAATAAAAAATACACTGGAAATCAAAATTCCAGGAATCTTTAAATGATCAATTAGAGTCATAAACATATAAAAATAATAATGTTGAATTATAAGTTAAAGCATAACACCTATAAAAAATCGTGAGGTAACAAACAGTGAGAATCAACCAATATGTAGTGTTTTTGCTCGGAATAATGCTGCTGATAAGTGGTAAAGCATTTGCTGCTCCGGGCATGTCGGAAATTAATAACGAGTTATTCGATAAATCACATCTGAAAAATATTGATCAGCCAGGCGTGCTGAAATATGAATTTTCTAAAACCAGTTTTGTAGATGGGGATTACAACGACACGATCGATGTAATAGTCAAAAATATTCGTAATACAGGTCGGGCAGATACCTATTTTGAGTTTTTTACCGGTCCCAACAAACGTCCTTATCAGGAACGGCTGGATCAACGTGGTAACAGTGTTTTTGTGTTGTTTCTGGAATATGACGTTCATGAAATGAAGCGTTTAACCGGCGGTGAATGGCGTTATTTCCAACGCTTAATCCGATGGTCTTTTGCTGAAGGTGCGGATAAAAAGCAGGTTGAAGTGGACTATAACGGAGACAAAGTAAAGGCATGGCAATATACAGTACAGCCTTATATTAAAGATCCAAAAAATGACCGTTATAAACTGTATTCTTCGAAATACTATATTTTTACCTTATCTGAAGAAATTCCCGGTGAGATTTATGAGATAAAAACCGTGGTTCCGGATGGCAAAACCTGGAAAGAAGGCGAACCAGTATTGGTGGAAGAAAAAATTACATTTATTGGTTTTGATCCAGAGTAAAGAGAATTACTTTGATGACTAAGTTTAAAACGGGCCTTCGTGCCCGTTTTTTTTAATAGAAAAGACTTTTCAAAAAACTTGACAACCATTCAAGGCGCCTTGCGATTCCATGAGCTGAGTTTTGTGGTATTGATCGTCATGACGGCGTTGATGAGCTTTAACTGGGCCTTTGCCTGGCAAAAAAGCTCAGAGGAATCACTTCGTTTAAGCTCCATGAACACACATGTTCAGCATTTGCGTGGGGATTTATATCGTCAGCTCAAAGAAGTATTTGATGTGGTGTTTCTAAACGATGCTCTGGCGATTGAAGAGTATTATCAGTTTCGCAATCAAATCGATGGCTATTTGTTACGATTGAAAGTGTTGGCACAAACCCCAACTGAAGAAATTCTGATTGTAAGAATTGAATATGCCTACAACAAGTTTTACCAGGAAACCAGCCGATTTCTTGAGATTGAAGAGCTTAGTAAGGAAGACAAGGTTTGGCTTGATGAACAACTAGAAGAACAAACTTTTCGTCAGTTGGAAAAGGTCTTCAGTGATATCGAAAATTATTTGCGTCAACAGCAACTACAATTAACCGCATCTGATGAGCGTTTGTTTGGCAAAATGATTTTAAGTGAAGCCTTACCAATCATTTTGGCACTGATTTTACTGAGTATCTCAAAATGGTTTGTCCGCCGTAATATGCTTGCACCGCTGCGAAATGTCACAAAGGGTGCAAAAATCATCAGTACCGGTGACTTCAAACACCATATTCCGCTAAAAGGTTTGGAAGAGCTCCAGCTGCTGTCACAGGCCATCAATAGCATGGCAGATGAATTGGCCAGCAGCCGTGATCAATTAATCGAAACCAAAAAACAAGCTGCCTTGGGCGAATTGGTACCACTGGTTGCACATAATATTCGCAACCCATTGGCAGGTATCAGAGCTGCAGCACAAGTATCAATTGAAGAAGCGAATGAGGAAAGCCGAGTCGTTCTGCAAGATATTATTGTCGCTGTCGATAGGCTGGAAAATTGGGTGACGTCACTATTGATGTATCTTCACCCGTTAAAGCCCCATTTAATACAAGTTACGCTGACTGAATTAACAGATAACGCTTTGTCCTTAATCGAGCTACAGTTAAAAGAAAAGTCCATTCAATTAACGCGTCATGGGTGGCAAAATAAAGCTCGTTCACTCAATATTGACAATAATCTGATGGAACAGGCTATTTTTAACTTGATTCAAAATGCGATTGAGGCATCTCCAGTCAATTCAACTATTGATATCCACTATTGGGAAAGTGCTCAACAAGTGGGGCTGCATATTGATGATCAAGGTCCGGGTTTCACAGAAGTATCACCAATAAAAACCAGTCAATTACATAAAAAATTGAATTATGGTCTTGGCATTCCATTTGCCCAAAAAGTTATAAAACAACATCAAGGCCATTTAGCGTTTGAAACAAATTTGCAAGGCGGGGCAAGGGTTTCGCTTACATTAGATATCAATAATGAGCAGACTTTTTAATAGGATGTTATATGCTTAGTTTTTTACTAATAGAAGATGAAAGCCTGTTTGCAAAATCGGTAAAACGCAGACTTGAGCGCGAAGGTCATCAAGCCAAAATTGCAGAAAACATTGGCAGCGGCAAAAAACTATTACAAAGTGAATCACCAGATATTTTGTTGTTGGATGTCAGACTTCCCGATGGCAACGGTTTAGATTTATTAGCCGAAATTCGTGCAGATGAGCATCCATTACAAAGCCTGCCGGTGATAGTGATGACAGCCTATGGTGAGTTGGAAGATGCTGTTAGTGCCATGAAATTTGGTGCTTCAGATTATCTGAAAAAACCAGTCGATCTCGATGAATTAATGTTGACGATTGATAAAGTGGTCAGTAATCACACCATCAGGCGTCAATTACAGTATGCAGAGCAACGTGCTCAAAAAACACATCAACCGGTAAATCTTATCGGCAGTAGTCAGCAAATTCTGACTATTCGGGAGCAGGCCAAACAACTTTCAGAATTGATGGATAAAAATAAAGATACCACTCCCGTTGTATTAATTAGTGGTGAGACGGGCAGCGGAAAAGGAGTGTTAGCGCGTTATTTTCATCAAATAAGCCAGCGACATGACCGACCTTTTGTACATGTAGATTGTGCAGCTTTACCCGAAGATTCCGTAGAAGCGGAGCTATTCGGACAGGAAAATATCGCCTTGGATGATTCTCTGAAAGCCCGTCCCGGACTGATTGAGGTTGCTGAAGACGGCATATTATTTTTGGATGAAATTGCTGAGCTATCGCTGTCAACCCAGACCAAACTACTTAATGTAATAGAAAGACGACAGCTGCGTAGATTGGGGTCTACAAAAGAAATACCGGTCAATTCCCAGGTGATTGTTTCTACCAATCGCGATTTACATCAATTAGTTTCCATGGGTGAGTTTCGTGCTGATTTGTACTTTCGCTTGAATGTTGTCGAGATACAGCTTCCTCCTTTGAGAGAGCGTCAACAGGATATTGCAGAACTAGCACAGTTTTTTATTGAACAATTTGCCAAACGTTATTCCGTAGAACAACCTCGACTGGCCTATGATGCCATGCGTCAAATGCAGCAATATGACTGGCCTGGCAATATAAGAGAATTGGAAAATGTTCTGGAGCGAGCGGTAATGCTTTGCCAGCAAAGTGTTATCGAATTTAGTGATTTATCACTAAAATCATTTGCCACAAGCGCTGATGGCGAACAAACTTTATCTGAAATAGAAAAAATGACGATGGATGAAGTGGAGAAGTATCTATTGGAGAATGCGTTAAGCCGCAGTTCTGGTAATGTTTCCCGAGCCGCTAGACAGCTTGGTTTGACCCGTATGGCAATGCGTTATCGTATGGAAAAATATAAGCTTTAATTTATTTAACTAATTTTAAGCTTGGTTTGCCGCTGGTTATTTTGGTGACAGATTTTGTTGGCTCTGTTGATGCCGGTGGAGGTGTAGGTGGTTCTTCTTCAGGAAAGAACATACCTTCATTATTTTCTTTACCGTAAATTGCCTGAATGGCAATCACCGGAATAAACAAATCCATTGCTTTACCTGAAAATCTTGCTGAGAAGCTGACCCAGTCATTATCCATATTAAGGCCGCTTATCGCATCAGGTGCAAGGTTAAGTACAATGCGAGCATCACGAATATATTGTTCCGGAACCACCACCCCTTCGTGATTTGTATTGACTAACAAATAAGGGGTGCAATGATTGTCGAGCAACCATTGGTAAATGGCTCGGATCAGATAAGGTCTTTGTGTAGACATGCTCATTAACGCATTCCCTTTTCCGCTGAACTCAAGCTCGCCTGAAATGTGTCTCTATTAAATATTTTTTGTGCGTAACGTTCAACTGCTTTTGCTGAGTCAGGTAATTTTATGCCTAATTGCGGCAAGCGCCATAATAACGGGGCAATATAGCAATCGATTAGTGAAAACTCGTCACTCATCAGAAAATCATTTTGCTCAAACAATGGTGCCAAAACAGTCAGATCTTCGCGTAAAGTCTTTTTAGCTTTATTCGCTGGGGATTTTTCCCGACCAATTAGTTGAGGCCATAATGAAAACCAATCGGTTTCCAGTCGATGCAACATCAGTCGCATTTGAGCTCTGGCACCAGGATCATTTGGCATTAAAGACGGATGAGGGAATCGTTCATCAAGATATTCCATAATGATACGTGAGTGGAAAATCACAATATCCCGATCAAACAAGGTCGGACCTTGAGCGTATGGGTTTGCTGAAGCCACTTCTTCTGGCCAGTGCCCATCTGCAAGTTCTATCAACTGACAATCAATTTGTTTTTCTTGAACAACGATACGGGCTTGGTGGCTGAATGGACATTGTACGTCCGAGTACAATGTCATCAGCGGTTTACGGTTACGTGTTGTCATTTTGGCAATACTGCTTATATATTTTTGGAATGTAGCGTTAGTGAACGTCTTTCCAGTAAGCTTTTTTCAGTGCCAATGCGATAACAAAGAAGATAGCAAGATAGAGTAAAACCCACTTTCCTAACGCTAAACGCTGTAATTTGGATGGTTCACTGATATAGGCAAGAAAGTTGACTAGATCTCGGCTCATCATATCGTATTGACGAGGATTCAGTTCACCTTCTTGAACAACACTCAAATGACCATCTTCATCTATAGACTGATAACCTTGTTGTTCCCATAGAACGTGAGGCATACCTACATCTTTAAAAGCAAGGTTATTGGTGCCCATTGGTCGCGTTTCATCAAGATAGAAGGTTCGTAAATAGGTGTACAACCAATCTGTCCCACGAGCTCGAGCAATGACCGATAAGTCTGGTGGTACTACACCAAACCAACGTTTAGCATCTTCAGGACGCATCGCAATTTGCATGGTTTCACCGATTTTGTCGGTAGTAAACATCAAATTTTCAGCAACCTGATCTTCTGTTAACCCTAAATCTTTTGCCATTCTGTTATAACGCATCAAAGACGCGCCATGGCAGCTAAGGCAATAATTCATGAAGGTCTGAGCACCACGTTGTAGTGACGCTTTATCATGCAGGTCAATATCTACTTTATCCAGTTTTGATGATGGACCCGCAGCAAATGCAAAAGTCGAGAACAGACTGAATATTGAAATGAAAGCAGCTAAAGTCAGATTTCTCATTTGTACGTCACCCTTTCCGGTACAGGTTTATCTTTATCAAATGCGGTGTAAATTGGCATTAGAAGAAAGAAAGCAAAATACAGAATAGTAAATATCTGTGCCAGCAAAGTATAAAGCGACGTTGCTGGTTGAGTTCCTAAGTAACCTAACGCTAAAAAGCTGATAACAAACACAACTAAAGCCGTACGGAAATATGGACCTCTATAGCGAATTGAACGAGTTTTACTACGATCCAGCCATGGCAGGAGAAACAGCATGACAATTGCCAAGCCCATTGCAATAACGCCAAATAGCTTATCTGGTACTGCCCGCAAAATGGCATAAAACGGGGTGAAGTACCATAAAGGTACAATATGTTCCGGTGTTTTCAGCGGATCTGCCGGAATAAAGTTATCTCTTTCTAAGAACCAGCCACCGAACTCAGGTAGATAGAACAATACCAACGAAAAGATAAAAAGGAAGACCACAACACCCACGAGATCTTTTACGGTGTAGTAGGGGTGGAACGGAATACCATCTAAAGGTTTACCGTTTTCATCTTTATGCTTTTTGATTTCGACGCCATCTGGATTGTTGGAGCCGACTTCATGTAACGCCAGAATGTGAGCTGCAACTAAACCTAATAATACGATTGGCAATGCAATAACGTGCATGGCAAAAAAGCGATTCAATGTGGCATCGGCAACTACGTAGTCACCACGAATCCACAACGCTAAGTCTTCACCAATAACAGGTAAAGCGCCAAATAAGGAGATAATAACCTGCGCTCCCCAATATGACATTTGACCCCAAGGTAATAGATAACCCATAAAGGCTTCAGCCATCAGCACGACGTAAAGCAACATGCCGAAAATCCAGATCAATTCTCGTGGTTGTTTATAGGATCCATACATCAAACCACGGAACATATGCAGGTAAATAACTACGAAGAATGCAGAAGCACCGGTGGAATGTAGGTAACGAATTAACCAGCCCCACTCAACGTCTCGCATGATGTACTCAACCGACGCAAAAGCGAGTTCTGCATCCGGTTTATAATTCATGGTTAAAAAGATGCCGGTAATAATCTGTAAAACCAGAATCAATAAAGCCAGGGAACCGAAGAAATACCAGAAGTTGAAGTTTTTCGGTGCGTAATATTCCGAAAGGTGTTCCTTCATCATTTTTGTCGCTGGAAAGCGAGCATCAATCCAATCCATCATCGACATTATGCGGCTCCTTGGGCGTCTTCACCAACGATGACAATATTGTCACCCTGGAAGTGATAAGGGGGCACTTCAAGATTGGTTGGGGCTGGTACACCTTGGTATACACGTCCTGCTAAATCAAAACGTGAACCATGGCAGGGACAGAAAAATCCACCTTTCCAGTTTGCACCTAAATCATTTGGGGCAATTTCAGGACGATAGGTTGGAGAGCAACCTAAATGCGTACAAATACCCACCATCACCATGACGTCTTTACGGATTGAACGAGTTTCGTTCTGAGCGTATTCGGGTTGCTGGGTTTGTGTGCTCTGTGGATCACGTAGCTCATCATTTAGTGAAATGAGCGTGTTTAAAACTTCTTCGGTTCGACGGAAAATCCATACCGGTTTGCCGCGCCATTCAACAGTTAGCAGTTGGCCTGGTTCGAGTTGACTGATATCAATTTGCACTGGTGCTCCAGCTGCTTCGGCTTTAGCACTTGGTGCAATGGATGATACAAAAGGGATGGCAACAGCCACCATACCCGCACCGCCTACTACACTAGCGGCGGCTGTCAAAAACCGTCTTTTGCCAGTATCTATAGAGTCGCTCATCAGATGAATATCCCCTGATATGTTATTTAATGTGAATCCAGCAGAGCATCAATGTCTCGGGATTGCTGAGATAAAACTAGCAAATTTTAACATAGCAAGGAATGTTTTGGATCAAAAAAGCCCGCATTTTCATGCGCTTTTAGGGTTACCACTAGAGGAGTAGATATTTACTCTGCAGCAGCCTGTTCGACTTTTTTTACTAAACGGCGTAATGCACCCTTTGGATTAGAGTCTACAATCGCTTGTAAATTGGTTGGTTCACCAACGATGATGGCGCCGCCCATACCTGCACCCCAATGTGGGTCACATTTGTAGAGGTAAACACCTTCAACTGTTAGTGGTTTAGTTTGGTAGTTTTCACCCATTTGTGAAATGAACCCTTCTGCGCCCTCTGGGATGAACTCTTGTTCTCCGCTCGCATCAGTAAAAGTAGTATTGACTAGGTGACCGTTCATTTGTTGCCAAGAAACTGTGTCACCTGGTGCGATTTTAACTACTAAAGGGTCAAAAGCGGTTAGGCTTGCGTTAACAACATGATTCTCAGCCATTGCAGCAGCAGAAAATAAAGATGCTGCGCCAATTACTGCTGTCAACAGTGATTTACCATATTTCATGAATATTTCCTCTCTTTATTGAGTTATTTGCCTCAGTGCGGTGCCAGTCTCCCACAGTGAACCTGAACACACACTGAACACACTTAGCCACGTGTTTTAACACGTAATTTTCTGGGCAATAAAGCACAAAAACGGCCAACTATACTGGCTGTTTGTGGGATATGTCCATGCTAAATTGTAAATTTGTGTCAAATAACACAATGCATTTTCCATGACAAATGAATAGGCAGGTGCCTGAAAAAGATAGGGTTGAATACTTGGTTATTGGAAGTTCAGGTCTAAATTGTTACAAGGCTGAAATACTTGAGGTAACAATTTAACTTTTGAAAAAGCGTTAAATCATTTTCGCTTGAGCGCTGATTCAACTTTAATTAAACGGTAATCTGCTTCTGCAAAAGTTAAATGAAAATATGGATATGTAGCAGTAAATTGGTGACATCTTGCAGAATGAAAAAAATTACAGATCGATACCTTCAACAATTTTAGAAACAAGCATAAAAATGCCAAAGACTGAAATAGTAAATTTTCGGTATAATCGCAGGGTTTAAAAGCTTGAAACTATTTTTTATTGCCGCATTTATGACCAGCGTTGTTTTTTGATTCATCTTTAGGAGTAACCTCATGCCGTTTTATGAATATCGCTGTGATGCCTGTAATCATAATTTTGAAGCGCTACAAAAGATTAGTGATGATGAGTTGGTGGAATGTCCAGCCTGTCATCAGCCGAGCTTGAAAAAACTGATTTCAGCTGCTGGTTTCCGTCTGAAAGGGCAGGGCTGGTATGAAACCGATTTTAAATCGGGTTCGAAACGTAATCTTGCTGATAGTGGCTCATCAGAAAGTTCGCCTTCTGCAGGACATACTTGCGGAACCGGATGCAGCCATTAAGTATTTGAATGCGCAAATATCTTATAGCAGGCTTATTGGTCTGGATGCCGCTTGGCGTCACGTTTCTAGTGGTAAGGGCGATTGTAGGGTTTTTAGATAAAAGTTTGACGTTGCTACCGGATGCTTTTCAGCCCGACAGGTTGTTCGGTTTTAATATTCCCGGATTGGGAGTGGTATTGGCGGTTGCCTTGGTTTTGGTCACCGGCATGATTATGGCCAATTTACTAGGCCGTCGTTTAGTCGCTTTTTGGGAATTGCAGCTGGCTAAGATCCCACTGGTCAGAACAATTTATTCTGCGATTAAGCAGATTATGGAAGCGGTACTGGCCACAGATGGCAAGTCGTTTCGCAAAGTATTATTGGTTGAATACCCACGCAAAGGCGTTTGGAGTCTGGCGTTTATGACGTCAGATGATTTAGGTGAGGTGCAGGATAAGACTGCTGCCAATGTCATCAGTGTCTTTATTCCGACCACACCTAATCCAACATCTGGATTCGTTTTGATGGTGCCGGAATCGGAAGTGATTGAATTGGATATGACGGTAGAAGAAGGTCTGAAAATGATTATTTCGATGGGTGTGGTAGTGCCGGACTCAGAGGCCTATCGAAGGAAGATTCAGGCTCAGCAAAACTTAGAATAAAAATCTCGGATATCCTTCAAGTTATGGGGGATATAGTGTTGAACAGTATTTTTGGAATGTTGGAATAATTATGCGTAGCCATTATTGCGGCGATGTAAACGAAACTTTGATTGAACAAACGGTAACGGTGGCAGGTTGGATGCATCGTCGCCGGGATCACGGTGGTGTTATTTTTATTGATTTGCGAGATCGTGAAGGTCTGGTACAAATTGTTTGTAACCCGGAAGATGCCGAAAGCTTCGCCATCGCTGAAAAAGTCCGTAGTGAATATGTATTACAGATTGAAGGTATCGTGAATCCACGTCCTGCTGGCAGCGAAAACACTGATCTTAAAAGCGGCAAAATCGAAATTATCGCCAAGCGTGTGACGATTCTGAATAGCTCTGAAACGCCGCCATTTCCGCTGACCGAACAAGCTGAAGTCAATGAAGATATTCGTCTTCGTCATCGTTATATAGATTTACGTCGTCCTGAAATGTTGCAAAAGCTGCGTTTCCGTTCGCAGATTATTCGTCAGTTACGTCAATACCTTGATAATCATGGCTTCATGGATATCGAAACACCAATCCTGACCAAAGCAACACCTGAAGGTGCCCGTGACTATCTGGTGCCAAGTCGTACCCATCCAGGTGATTTTTTTGCATTGCCACAATCTCCGCAGTTATTTAAACAATTGCTGATGGTTGCAGGTATGGATCGCTACTATCAGGTCGTGCGTTGCTTCCGTGATGAAGATTTGCGTGCTGATCGTCAGCCAGAATTCACTCAATTAGATATTGAAACCTCTTTTGTTGAAGAAGAGGATTTAATGCAGTTGATGGAAGAAATGATCCGTGATCTGTTTGCGAATGTTTTAGAACAAGCTTTACCAAACCCATTCCCGAGAATGACCTATGCAGATGCAATGGACCGTTTTGGTAGTGATAAACCGGATCTACGGATCGCATTGGAATTAGTTGATGTAAGTGATTTGATGCAAGCAGTGGACTTTAAAGTCTTCTCTGCACCGGCTAACGATGATAACGGCCGTGTTGCCGCTCTACGTATTCCAGGCGGCAATTCATTAAGCCGTAAAGAAATTGATGATTACACCAAGTTTGTCAGTATCTACGGTGCCAAAGGTCTGGCTTATATTAAAGTCAATGATCTTGCTGCAGGTCGCGAAGGTTTGCAGTCACCAATTCTGAAATTCCTGCCCGATGATGTGGTGGAAGCCATTCTGCAAAGAACGGGAGTTGAAACCGGTGACCTAGTGTTCTTTGGTGCAGATAAAGCCACCATTGTGAATGAATCTTTAGGCGCTTTGCGTGTCAAAATTGGCCATGATTTAGATATGGTTGAACATGGCTGGCGACCATTGTGGGTAGTTGAATTCCCGATGTTTGAATGGGATGACAAAACTCAGCGTTGGTATGCCTTGCATCATCCTTTCACTGCGCCGCGTGAGTCGGATATTGATTTATTAAGTAACGATCCGGGCAAATGTCTGTCTCGCGCTTATGACATGGTGTTAAACGGAACCGAGTTGGGCGGTGGTTCGATTCGTATTCATAAAACAGATGTGCAACAGAAAGTTTTTGAAATGCTCGGTATTCCCGCTGAGGAAGCAGAAGAGAAATTTGGCTTCCTGTTGCAAGCATTGAAATATGGTTGCCCGCCGCATGGTGGCTTGGCATTTGGTTTGGATCGTCTGGCAATGTTAATGACTGGTTCGTCATCCATTCGTGATGTAATGGCGTTCCCGAAAACTCAGTCAGCCGCCTGTTTGTTAACCAATGCACCAAGTCCTGTTAGTGATGAGCAGCTGAAAGAATTGAACATTCGCCTGCGTAAAGCGCCAACAGCAGAAGCCTGAGTAAAACGGCAAAATCGGATTTAAGAGGAAAGCGAAGTGGCTACAAAATTAGCAACAACGGCAATCCCGTTTGAACAATATTTCTCAATTGATGATGAGGCATGCGATCAACGCATTGCTACTGCAAAACAGAAATTGGGCGACGATTTGGTCATTTTAGGCCACCATTACCAACGTAATGAAGTTTTCAAACATGCTGATTTTTCGGGTGATTCGCTAAAACTGTCACGCAATGCCGCCGAATCAGATGCGCAATACATTGTGTTTTGTGGCGTGCATTTTATGGCCGAAGTGGCGGATATCCTTTCCCGTCCTGATCAAATTGCGATTTTGCCGGATATGGCCGCCGGTTGCTCAATGGCCGATATGGCCAATCGGGTAAATGTTGATCGGGCTTGGCAGGAAATGAGCGAAGTACTGGATCCTGATGAAATGGTCACGCCGATCACTTACATCAATTCAGCAGCTGACCTGAAGTCTTTCTGTGGCAAACATGGTGGCATAGTCTGTACTTCTACCAATGCTCCCCATGTTTTGGATTGGGCATTTGCTCAACGCGAAAAAGTACTATTTTTCCCGGATCAGCATTTAGGTCGAAATACTGGTTACAAAATGGGCATTCCGCTGGAAGAAATGGTGGTGTGGGATTTTGATAAACCATTAGGTGGATTGACGCCTGACGCGTTGAAAAAAGCCAAAATCATTTTGTGGAAAGGCTTTTGTTCAGTACATCAGATGTTTCAACCGCAGCAGATTGATAACTTTCTGGAAAAATATCCAGAAACCAAAGTTATCTCGCATCCAGAATGTAGCTTTGAAGTGTGCCAGAAATCGGATTATGTTGGTTCAACTGAGTTTATTGTGAACACCATTGCCAACAGTGAGCCAAATACTCGCTGGCTGGTTGGTACCGAATTGAATCTGGTAAATCGTTTACATGAACGTTTTCAGGATCAGGGTAAATCGGTTCACTTTATGTCGCCGACAGTCTGCATGTGTTCAACCATGTTCCGCGTTGATCCACAGCATTTGTTATGGGTATTGGAAAATCTGGTGGAAGGCCATGTGGTCAATCAGGTTTCAGTAGATCCAGTGACTGCTAAAGAAGCTAAACTGGCGCTGGATCGGATGCTCGCTTTACCGATCTAAATACTGGAGATAGCGTGTGATGTCAGAGACCAAACAAGCCTGTACACAGCAACGCTATGAAGTGACTAAAAAGGATTTACCCATCAGCTGTCCGATGCCAGATATGCCGTCATGGAATGCGCATCCCCGGGTGTATCTTGAAATCAAAAGCCACGGTGAAGTGCTTTGCCCTTATTGCGGCACTTTATATGTATTGAAAAACACATGAAACAACGTCTGCAGGTTGCTGTGGCGATCATTTTTAATGCTGAGCAACAGGTATTAATTGCCCGTCGTCATGCGCATCAGCATCAAGGTGATCGCTGGGAGTTTCCAGGCGGCAAACGTGAAGCTAATGAAACCCCTTTTCAGGCATTGCAACGAGAAATTGAAGAAGAAGTTGGGTTGCAGGTGCATCAAGCCGAACCGTTGATGCAAATTGTTCATGATTATGCTGAGTTAGAAGTTGAACTGGATGTCTGGATAGTTTCAGGGTTTAGTGGCGAGGCAATCGGCAGAGAGGGACAACCATTGGAATGGTGTGGTTTAGCTGATCTTTGTGACAAAGAGTTTCCTGCTGCCAATATCGAAATAATTGAGCGGTTAACTAGTCTTTATGCGATTTAGTGGAAAGAGTTGGGTTCATCTTCAGGATCGATAACCGGATCGCCAGGAATACGGTGATTTCCCGCGGCCCATTCACCCAAATCGATTAATTTGCAACGCTCACAACAGAACGGCTTCCATTTGTTTACATCCGTCCATTCCACTTTACGTCCGCACTGTGGACAATTCACTTTCAAAACCATAATTACATCGTGCAGCAGCTAAGCTGAAATTCCGCATCATCATTAATTTGTTGGGGACGCTGATTAATATCAAACGTCATAAAACGCACTGTAAAACGGTGTTTACCGCCACTGATTTCTGGATAATAGGGGGTAGAAGATGGAATGCGTACTCGGATTAACTGTGTCGGCAGATTACTATCCAAACTACGCTGAAAAAAACCTTTCTCTGCTTGAGCATCACTGAAACCAGCACTGCCACGGATAAGCTGTAGGGTAATATTTATTGCGCCGCGAATAGCCACAAACTGTTCCAGCCAGTAATTTAACTGTTGCTGGCGTTGTTCAACCGATGAGTGTTGTAACCAGTAATGATAGGCAGGCAAATCAAAATCACAGGTGCCGCCGGCAATACTCGAACGTTGGCGGATACTGTAAAGAAACTCGTTTTCCTTTAAGACCTGACCGATGGCTGATTTGCGGATCTGTAAAGCGTCAAGTGTCTGATCTAGTTCGGCTAGCAAAGCATCCAAAGTCTGTTTGTCGACACCCGGTGAGTTTTCCAAGGCGGACAAATTGGTAATCAGTCGCTCAACTTCCTTGGTTACCTCGGATTTCATATCACCACGCTCAAATACCAGCAACATACTCAGCATGGCATCGATGGCTTCACGATGACTCATTTCATCGTCATGCTGCATCGCATAATCCACTCGTGCCAGCAAAAACTCCAGCCGCAAGAACGTTCTTATGCGCTCATTTAGAGGTTGTTCGTATGTGATAATGTCAGACATAGTGTTTTTATCATTTAGTCATAAGGTCAGCTTTTTGACCTGGATTCATGTTCTGCTGCCTCAGCCAACTGACAATATAACGCATGCAGTTGTGTAACCTGAAATTTCAATTTTTCAATAGCATCGCTATTGTCGATGATATCGTCAGCATATTGCAATCGTTGTGCACGGTTTGATTGAGCGGCAAGGTGTTGAGTAACTTCTTTTGTCGACAGCTTATCCCGGTTTTGTAACCGAAGCATCTGAGTTTCACTATCCACATCAACCACTAAAATACGATCTACACAGGACTGTAAATTGGCTTCAATCAGTAATGGAATGCTTAAAATACAATAGCTACTTTTAGCGTTAGCCGCTTGTTGTAAAAGCTGTTGGCGAATGGCGGGGTGCAGGATCTGCTCGAGTTGCTGTTTTGCTTTAGCATCGGAAAAAAGTAATTTGCGTAACGCTGGACGATTTAATTGCCCATCGGCAAGCACAATCTCATCGCCAAAATACTCAACAATCAACTGATATTGCGCCGTGCCAGGTTGACTTAGCTCACGGGCAATAATATCAGCATCTATAACTTCAATGCCTAGGTCTTTAAACAATTCAGATACGGTAGATTTACCTGAAGCGATTCCACCGGTTAGGCCAACCCGAAATACCATTTCAGCTTAACCCGCTCCAATTCATATAACCTCTAGTAAGACTCTCACCGCAAACTAATGCTAACCAGCCAGCTGCAGCAAGATATGGCCCAAACGGAATGGGATTATCTCGATGTTGTTGTTTTAATAAAATCAGGCTGATTCCCACCAATGCACCGACCAGCGAAGATAACAGAATAATCATCGGCAAGGCCTGCCAACCCATCCAGGCACCTAAGGCGGCTAGCAGCTTAAAATCACCATAGCCCATGCCTTCCTTACCGGTTACCAGACGAAATGCATGATAGACCAGCCAGAGCGCAAGATAACCGGCGATAGCACCAATTACTGCTGAATTAATATCGGTGTAAACCTCAAACAGATTGAATAGCAGTCCCAGCCACAATAATGGCAGCGTAATACTGTCTGGAAGCAACTGATGATCGGCATCAATGAAAGTTAACGCTACTAAAGCCCAAGTTAACAATAAGGCACCGCATACTGCAGCCCCAAAGCCGAAATACCATGCAACGACTGCGGAAAGGATGGCGGTAAATAATTCTATTAATGGATAACGTTTGGAGATTGGTGCTTTGCATTGCTTGCAACGACCTTTAAGCACCAGATAGCTGATGACCGGAATATTTTCTAAAGCTGTAATGGCGTGACCACAATGTGGACAACGGGAACGTGGTTTACTTAACGTTAGTGGTTCCGTTTCTGGGCTAGTATCACCAATTAAATCCTGACATTGCTGAGCCCATTCACGTTGCATCATCATTGGCAATCGATGAATGACTACATTGAGAAAACTGCCGACCAATAAGCCCAGAATAAAAATACTGGCAATAAAAAATGTGCTGGATGTTTCCAGCAAATAGATAAGCGACATAAGATTAAACGACGGCGCCGAGTTTGAATATCGGCAAGTACATAGCAATAACCAACGTACCGATCAGCACGCCGAGGAAAGCCATAATAAATGGCTCCATTAACGCGGTCATATTGTCCACCGCATCATCCACTTCACGTTCAAAAAAATCAGCTACTTTGGCGAGCATTGCATCCAATGAACCGGATTCTTCACCGATAGAAACCATCTGAACAACCATATTCGGAAATAGCTCAGTATCGGTCATGGCTTTATTTAACTGTGTACCGGTTGACACATCATCACGCATTTCAATGGTCGCTTCGTTGTAGACGATATTACCGGTAGCGCCCGCTACCGAAGTCATGGCTTCTACCATGGGTACACCGGCCTTGAACATGACCGAAAATGTTCTGGCAAAGCGGGCAATCGCACCTTTGGTTAATACATCACCAATAACCGGTAGTTTTAACAACATACGATCCATAAAGTGCTGGATCTTGCGAGAACGCTTGCGAGCCGCCATAAAGCCCATTACTGACCCAATGATGCTGCCGAATATTAACCACCAGAAATCCTGGAAAAACTGTGAAATACTAATAACCATTTTGGTCAGACCGGGTAAATCGGCACCAAAACCGGTAAACAATGCCTGAAACTGTGGAATAACAAAAATCATCAAAATGGCCGTCACAATAAACGCTACGACCATAATGGCGGTCGGGTAAACCAAGGCTTTTTTGATTTTGGATTTTAAAGCTTCGGTTTTTTCCTGATAGGTAGCAATCTCATGTAACAGGGCTTCCAGCGTACCGGACTGTTCACCAGCGTTAATCAAGCTGATGTATAGATCATCAAAATGCAATGGAAATTTGGCTAACGACTCTGCCAGGCTGGTTCCTGATTCAACATCGGCTTTAATGGCTAGAATCATTTCCTGCATGCTGGCATTTTCATGACCATCACCAATAATCTGCAGTGATTGCATCATCGGCACACCAGACGACATCATCGTTGCCAGCATTCGGCTAAAAATCGCAATATGGACCGGTTTGATTTTAGGTTTTCGTGGAGCAAATAAATCTTTGGGTTTACGGCGAACTTTTCCGGGTGTTATACCCTGACGGCGTAAATCAGCACGAACAGCTTGAACACTTTCACCTGCCTGTTCACCTTTTACATTGCGGCCAGCCTTATTTGTGCCTTGCCATATGTAAAGGGTGGGTAACTCGGCTTTTTTAGGTTTAAGTTTCGCTTTACTTGCTGTGGCCACGGTTTATTCCTTAATGACGCGGTTAATTTCTTCCAGACTTGTTAATCCGGCCATCACTTTACGTAGACCAGAAGCACGTAAATCTGCAATACCTTCAGCTTTTGCCTGATCGGCCAATTGCATGGAGTTACCACCTTCCATGATAAGCCGACCCATTGCATCGGATATTGGCATAACTTGATAAATACCAACCCGTCCTTTATACCCCTCGGTGCAATGTTCGCAACCAACAGCGCGGTAAACTTTGAAATCTGTCGCAATTTGTTCAGGGCTGTAACCTTCTTCAATCAAGGTTTCTTTTGGCAGTGTTTCTGGTGCCTTGCAATGCTGACAAAGCCGACGCGCCAGACGCTGAGCAATAATCAGTGTGACAGCAGACGCAATGTTAAAGGCTGGAACCCCCATATTGGCCAGACGGGTGAGGGTTTGCGGCGCATCATTGGTATGCAATGTTGAAAACACCATATGCCCAGTTTGCGCGGCTTTAATAGCGATTTCTGCGGTTTCTAAATCGCGTATCTCACCGACCATGATGACATCAGGATCTTGACGCAAGAAGGCTCTTAAACATTCGGTGAATCCCAAGCCAATCTGCGGATGCACGTTGACCTGATTGATACCAGGAAGATTGATCTCCGCCGGATCTTCTGCAGTAGAAATGTTGCGGTCATCGGTATTGAGGATATTCAGTGCGGTATACAACGAAACGGTTTTACCACTACCGGTAGGACCCGTTACCAGCACCATGCCATAAGGTTTGTGCATGGTTTCCAGAAAGATTTTTTTCTGATCTTCTTCATAGCCCAAAGCATCAATACCTAACTGGGCACTGGTCGGATCCAGAATACGTAAAACGATTTTTTCACCAAACAATGTCGGGCAAGTACTGACACGAAAATCGATGGCTTTGGATTTAGATACCTTCAGTCGCATCCGGCCATCCTGAGGCACACGACGTTCAGCAATATTCATTCGCGACAATACTTTGATACGAGCGGCAATACGTCCGCCTAAAGCAACCGGTGCGGTTTTGGTTTCATGCAAAATGCCGTCAATACGCACCCGAACCCGGTATTTCTTTTCATAGGGTTCAAAGTGAATATCCGAGGCACCGGCTTTAATCGCTTGAGTCAAAATACCATTGATAAATCGGACAACCGGCGTGTCATCAATATTCTTGTCAGTGAGTTCAGAGCCACGATCACCATCATCATCAGGCCCTAAATCGATATCATCCAGTTCGGCATCATCAAAATCATCTAAAACCTGATTTTTGTTATCCAGAGCTTTTTCGATAGTGACTGATAATTTTTGTTCATCAACCAGTACCGGAAAAGTATTCAGTGCAGTATTAAACTGAAATTCGTCGAGGGCTTGTAAATTCGTGGGATCTGAAACAGCAACGTACAAACGTTTGCCACGTTGAAACAACGGCAGAGCATTATGCTGACGGATCAGTTTCTCCTGAAACAGACTGGTCGGAGCGAGCTCCATATTCATGCTATCCAGATCAAACAAGGGCACGCCGAATTCTTGCGAAGCAATGGCGCCTATCACATCACTTTTAAGTAATTTATTGTTAACCAGATAGGTCACAAAAGATTGCGAAGCCTGTTTTGCCGTAGCCTGAGCTGTCTGGGCCTGATCTTCTGTCAGCAACCCTTCACTTACAAGTCGTCTTGCAAGACGCTTAGTCTGATTGGTGCTGTCATATTTGCCATTACTGGACGTGATTCCTTAATATAATGCTTACGTTCAATGCACTAGGGTCTATTTATTTTTCGTAGCTTCAAACAGTAGTGACTATGAAAAATAAACAGGCCCTAATAGTATGTAACTTAAATAATAAATTCTAGTTTCCAATGTGGGCCTGTCGCGGATATTCCTGTGTATACTGCCTGCCATTAATGCATCGGGGAAGACATCATGCGAAAAATACCTGGCTGGAAAGTTCTGGCACTCGTTCTGTGTACCATGTCAATACTGGCTTCATGCGGTCTGAAGGGCGATTTATATCTGCCCGAAGGTCAGGCTAACACAGTGAAGGTTTCCTAAAAACATGCAAGATTTTTTCACACAAAAAGACGGTGAATTATACGCTGAACAGCAATCCCTGACTGAATTAGCGGCGCAGTTCGGCACACCAACGTATGTCTACTCCAGAGCAGCCCTCGAGCAGCATTGGAAAGCCTTTGATGATGCCTTCAGTGCTTATCCGCATTTGGTCTGCTATGCCGTTAAAGCGAACTCAAATTTGGCAGTATTAAATGTACTGGCTAGATTGGGTTCGGGCTTTGATATTGTGTCGGCGGGTGAACTGGCTCGTGTCATTGCGGCTGGCGGCCAAGCAGAGAAAATCGTGTTTTCTGGTGTCGGCAAAACGGTTGAAGAAATTGAATATGCTCTGAAAACCGGCATTCGCTGTTTTAATGTGGAATCCGTTCCAGAGTTACAACGCATCAGTGAAGTTGCTGTCAGTCTTAACAAAATCGCGCCGATCTCTATTCGGGTGAACCCTGATGTCGATGCACAAACACATCCCTATATTTCGACCGGTTTAAAAGAAAATAAATTTGGTATTGCCATTGATGATGCGCTGATGGTGTATCAGCAAGCGAATGCATTGCCGAACTTGCAAGTGATTGGTGTGGATTGTCATATCGGCTCCCAGCTGACCTCTGTATCACCTTTTGTGGATGCTCTTGAACGGGTGTTAGCGTTAATTGATGCGTTGGCCGAGCAGGGTATTACCATTAAACATCTCGATATCGGTGGCGGACTGGGTATCTGTTATCGCGATGAAACACCACCAACCCCAGCCGAATACGCTAAAGCCATGCAAGCACAGTTAAAAGATCGTGATCTGGAAATCATGCTGGAACCTGGTCGAGCAATTGCGGGTAATGCTGGTATTTTGTTAACTAAAGTTGAATATATAAAAGCAGCGGAAGCCAAAAATTTCGCCATAGTCGATGCTGCTATGAATGATTTATTAAGACCGGCTTTGTATCAATCTTGGATGGCAATTGAAGCTGTCAAACCCCGCCAACATGAAACCGAACAAGACTTTGATATTGTCGGTCCGGTTTGCGAAACCGGTGACTTCTTAGGCAAAGATCGCAGCCTGGCAATCCAAAGCGGAGATTTATTGGCGATTCGTTCTGCTGGAGCGTATGGTTTTACCATGAGTTCGAATTACAACTCACGGCCGCGTGCAGCAGAAATTATGGTCGATGGATCAACCATGCATGTGGCACGTCAACGTGAGTCCGTCGAAAGTCTGTATGCCGGTGAGCAGATATTGCAGGATTAATCCTATGTTGAAATTCAGCAAAATGCATGGTCTTGGTAATGATTTTGTGGTCATTGATGCCATCAATCAGTCTGTTCAACTGACCACTGAGCAAATCCGTTTTATGGCGGATCGGCATTTTGGTATTGGTTGTGATCAACTGTTGCTGGTGGAAAACAGCGAGATGCAGGATGTCGACTTTCGCTACCGGATTTTTAATGCCGATGGCGGAGAAGTATCCCAATGCGGCAATGGTGCACGCTGTTTTGCCCGCTATGTTCGTGACAATGGGCTGACTGACAAAGATTCTATTGCTGTAGAAACAGCTTCTGGTGTGATTTATCCGACTTTGCAGGTGGATGGTCAGGTCTGCGTTGATATGGGCAAACCACGTTTTTTACCGGAACAAATCCCCTTTAAAACGGCTGAAGCCAGCAATACCTATATGCTGGTGGTTGAACCTGGCCGACAGGTAGAGATAGCTGCATTATCAATGGGAAATCCTCATGCGGTTTTATTGGTCGATGATGTCAACAAAGCACCAGTCGGTGAGTTGGCCAAAAATAGAAAACCATGAGCAGTTTCCAGATCGAGTCAATGTTGGTTTTATGCAATTGATTGATCATGAGAACATAAAACTGCGGGTTTATGAACGTGGTTCAGCCGAGACAACAGCCTGTGGTACCGGGGCTTGCGCGGCGGTTGTCAGTGGTATTCGTCGTGGATTATTGGGGCGTCAGGTTAGTGTTTTATTACCCGGCGGCACATTAGAAATTAGCTGGCCCGATGAAGACGCTTCGGTGTGGATGACCGGACCAGCACAACATGTATTTGATGGAGAAATTGCGTGGGCAACACTCAACAATCTGTAAGCGCTGAACAAGTCAGTGAATTTTTACGCCAGCACACAGATTTTTTAATTGATCAGCCGGATTTATTGTCTGAGCTGGAATTCGAAAAAACACCTGCAGGCACGATTTCGCTGGCGCAGCGGCAGCGAGAGCAATTGCGCCAAAAAAATCAGCATCTACATGATCAATTGCATGCCTTGATTGATAACGCACATAGCAATGCTGCATTGCAACAACGGGTACATCAGCTGTGTCTGCGATTGATGGATTGTCAGGATCTGCAAAGCCTGCTGGCAACATTGCTGCAGCAGTTACAGGAGGAATTTTCGGCTGATGAAGTATCGTTAAGGTTGTTTTACAGTGGCGATCAAAAACCAAAATTACCACCAGTCGAAGGCAATATCGCAGAACTGCATGCTGATGATGCAAAGCTGAAAGCTTTTGATCATATTCTGGCTAAACAACAACCGGTTTGTGGTCGACTAACCAAAGCACAAAAACAATTACTGTTTGGTGAAAAAGCAGATGAAGTACATTCGGTGGCCTGTTTGCCTTTAGGTCATGAACCTTGTGCCGGTTTACTGGCGATCGCCAGCAGCGATGCCAACCGTTTTCATGCGGATATGGGAACGGAATATTTAAGCTTTCTCGGCGAAGTGTTTATGCGGCTGATGCGCCGTTTCTGTCACGGACAGAATGACAGCTGAGCTGCAAACACCACTGCAGGATTTTCTGCAATATCTGGAGCAACAGCGCCGGGTTTCGCCGCATACCGTACTCAATTATCAGCGTGATTGTCAGCAATTAATTGAATATTGTCAGCAGCAATCATTTACCGATTGGCAACAACTCAAACCGGCAGATATTCGTTTGTTTATCGCCCGCCTGCATCGAAATGGCTTAGGTGCTCGTAGTATTCATCGTTTACTGTCAGCCGTTCGCAGCTTTTACCGCTATCTGCTCAAAGAAGGCCTGGTCGATCATAATCCGGCGCAATCAGTGCAGGCACCCAAAGCCGAAAAGCGCTTACCGAAAACCCTTGATGTTGATCAAATGAATTCCTTGCTTGATAGCACGCCGGCCGACACTTTTGTCGCCTGTCGGGATCGAGCGATTATGGAATTATTCTATTCCTCCGGCCTGCGGCTGGCAGAGCTGGCGGCTCTGGATTTACGTGATGTCGATTTCGGCCAGCAACTGGTGCATGTCATCGCCGGTAAAGGTAATAAAGGACGGATTTTGCCGATTGGCCGCACAGCAATTGAAGCGTTAAAAGTCTGGCTCGATAAACGTGATCAGAACGGTCTGTATCAACAACCCGCGTTATTCACCACCCAACAAGGCAAACGACTTGGTGTACGTTCCATTCAGCAACGTCTGGCTTTCTGGGGTAAAAAACACGGCATTTCTGAACATGTGCATCCGCATCGACTGCGTCACGCGTTTGCCTCGCATATGCTTGAGTCCAGCAGTGATTTGAGAGCCGTTCAGGAGTTGTTGGGCCATTCCGATATCAGCACGACGCAAGTCTATACCCATCTGGATTTTCAGCATCTGGCAAAGGTTTATGATGCCGCGCATCCTCGGGCTAAGAAGCGTTCTTGATAATTGTAATTAACCACAGAGACACAGAGGGCACGGAGTTTTAAAAGATTTTATCCGCAGATTACGCGGATGGGTGCAGATTTCTTAGAGAGAAATATAAAAAGGTATTTAGATAAGGGCACAGATCTCAAAGGCTTCCCTTGAATCCCCTTTTGTGTTGCCGGAAAAAATGGTTATCGCAGGATTAGAAATCGGAATGTTTGAGCGAAGCGAGTTTTTTCGATTTCCCTGCGATGACCATTTTTTTCGGGGAGCCGCAGGCCAACACAAGGGGTGCCTTTTCTTTTGGTTCGTTTTCTTTGGGCAAACAAAGAAAATGAACTCGCCCTTAGGCGAAATTATGCTTTAGGTTCATTTTCCCTAATATAAGCTGATCTTTCGCTCACGCGAGTCAGGGCTTGCGTGCCCAAGCCCCTAACAACCCAAGGGCACCCATGTGCTGGCCTGCGGCTTCACTGCGTTGCTCGGTTTATCTGGGGATTGGCCAAAACTCGCTGCGCTCACAAATTTGTCTGGAACAAATTTGGACGCCGAAGGCGCCGAAGGGTGAGTGGCATGGATGCCATGAATCAGACACTGACCAATCCTTATCCAGATAAACCTGCGCTACTCGTCAGCACAAAAGGGGGGTTAGGGGTAACATTTGAGCTTTGTGGTTGATTACCCCG
>NZ_SSXS01000016.1:44812-57660 GCF_004832235.1 Methylophaga sp. SB9B | reverse complement strand
GATGAGCCACAGCGAAATGGATCATAGCAAGATGAACCATGACGATAAGGCGATGGACCACAGCCAGATGGACCATAGCAAGATGAACCATGGCGATAAAGCGATGAGCCACAGCGAAATGGACCATAGCAAGATGAACCATGGCGATAAGGCGATGGACCACAGCCAAATGAACCATGGCGATATGGCAATGGACCACAGTCAAATGGACCATGGCGATATGGCAATGGATCATAGCCAAATGGATCATGGCGATATGAAAATGCAGGGCGGAAAAGCGCCTGCAGATGCCCGAGATCCTCATGCTTATTCTGGCGGTTTTACCTTAGCCGACGGGCCTTATGCTATAGGCGGCGGTCGCCAGTTAAAACTGGCAGATGAACACCGTTTTTACGCAATTAAAGCAGATAAGTTGGAGCACCAGTTTGCTACGGATAGCTTAGCATTTGACTTACAAGGCTGGTATGGCACTACTTTTAATCGACTAGCAATAAAGCTGGAAGGTGAGGTAAGCGATGGTAAGTTAGAGGAAAGCCAAACCGATTTGCTATGGAGCCGTGCGGTTTATACGTTTTGGGATGCCCAGCTCGGAGCCCGGGTTGATACCTACACGGAAGGGGAGAGTCGGCAGTGGTTGGCATTGGGTGTCCAAGGCTTAGCGCCGTATTGGTTTGAGGTCGATGTAACTGCCTATTTAGGCAACTCTGGGCGGACAGCCATAGCAGCAGAAGCTGAATATGAATTGCTATTCACGCAACGTTTAATCTTACAAAGCACAGTGGGATTAACTGCTTATGGTAAAGACGATGCCATTAATGGTATCGGAAAAGGCTTAGCGTCTTTAAATGCTGGAATGCGTTTACGTTATGAGTTCTCACGCCAGTTTGCGCCTTATATCGGTGTTGAGTGGATGGCTAAGTATGGCAATAGCGCTGACTTTGCCCGAGCGAATAATGAAGCGACTAATACTACGAGTGCGGTCGCGGGTGTGCAGTTCTGGTTTTAATAATTAAGGTGATAAAAATGAAAATATTAAAAACATTAAAAATAGTGAGTGCTATAGCTGTTTTATTAATGGCGACTACGGTGTCTGCACATGTTGATTTAACTGAGACAGTACCAGCAGATGAGGCGATGTTAATGCAAAGCCCTGCAACGTTAAAGCTGACATTCAGTGCCCCAGTACGGATGATGAAATTAAGCTTAATTGATGCAGAGAAAAAAGCGGTTAAATTTGGTTTTGCGGCTTCAGCTACAGCCGCCTCAGAATTTGAGTGGCCACTGCCAACCCTTAAAGAGGGCGAGTATCAGGTGAGTTGGATTGTTATGGGCCAAGATGGCCATAAAATGACCGGTGATTATAGTTTTATGCTCCATGGCGATATGAAGATGGAAGCAAAACAGCCATCTAGTCACAACTCACATTCTCATTAGCATTAGCATTAGCATTAGCATTAGCATTAGCATTAGCATTAGTAGAAGGTAACTTAGAGATGGTTGGCAATTGGGAGTTAATGCTATTACTAACAAAGTTTGCCACTTATGCTGCAGTCAGCAGTTGTGTCGGCAGCATATTAATGCAAACTTTACGATCAAAGCAATTAAGGACTACTGATACTAAGCTGGAGGCTTTTGATGTTTGGCTTAGCCGTTGGTTTTTAAAATGGGCGGGCTTAGGCCTAGTAATATCACTGTTACAATTGCCAATTCAAGCCGGTGCTATGGCTGAAAATGGCTTAGCAGGCATGTTTGACCCCTTAATGCTTAGTATCATGTGGCAATCAGCAGTGGGTAGCCAAGTCAGTTTCATTGTTGTCGGTTTTACGCTGTTGTTACTTAGTGAGTGGGGGATAAACAAGCTGGCAAGGTTTAAAACCATACTAAGAATAGTCACAGTGACTGGGTTTATTCTGCTAGCAATTAGCTTTACTTTTACGGGCCATACGGTAGAGCTCAATACGGTGTTTAAAGGCTTGTTAATGTTGCATATACTTGCCATGGCAGCTTGGGCTGGTTCTTTGTGGCCCTTACATCAAAGTTGTAAAGCGTTGCCAGCTGATAGTTTAGTGACATTAATGGAAAACTTTGGCAAGGTAGCGGTGTTTTTTGTATCCATATTAATCGCTTGTGGTGTGCTATTACTACTGCAGCTTGTAGAGCCTATTGGCAATTTATTCACTACCAATTATGGTCAGTTATTGATGTTAAAGCTGATATTTGTCAGTGGTATGTTGCTGTTAGCAGCTTGGCATAAACTTAAACTTGTTGCTGAGTTGGCGCAGCATAAAAATGCCCAACCGCTGCGGCTGTCAATTTTAATTGAAACGCTATTGGTGGTCTCAGTATTAGTGACGACTAGCGTGTTTACGACACTTGTTGGGCCACAAAGTTAATCTTAGCTTTATTTGTTATTAAGACTTATTTTTTTTATGAGAACCCTGTGCCAAAAATTACAACTTTAACTGCCTTATTTGCAGCAGTATTTTTGCTAACAGCATGCTCTGAACCCGCTGTAACTAATAATGATCCGAAAGTTACGGCAGAGCCTGTGGTGAGCCAACAACAGAGCGAGCCTTTATTAACTGTTTATAAAACAAGTAGCTGTGGCTGTTGTAAAAAATGGATATCGCATATAGAGCAAAATGGCATAACAGCTATCGCAAAAGACTATGATGATTTAAGCTTTATTAAAAATCGTTATGGCATTCAGCCCAATCATATCTCATGCCATACTGCAGTATCTGAGAATGGCTATGTATTTGAGGGCCATATTCCAGCAAAATATATCCTTATGTTTTTAGCCGAACCAGTGGCCAATGCTATTGGCCTTACGGTACCAGCCATGCCATTAGGTTCACCAGGTATGGAAGTGGGCGACCGTTTTATGCCGTATGAGATATTGGTATTCCTTAAAGATGGTACTAGCAAGGTTTACGCTAAAGTAGATGGTTATGATATGCAGTTTTAACAGCAACTAGTAACAAGAACTGACTTACCCGCGCTGGTAAGTCAGTTCTTCTGTAATTGACTAAACTAGCAATATTTTACATGTTCTTAATGTCTAGAACCTCGCCGACAAAAAAGGTGCGGTTCGGCTGGTTGTAGATTTTGCGACTTCTGCTGGTACGCCCTGAGCGACAATCAATCCGCCTTCATCGCCTGCACCAGGGCCTATATCAATAACCCAATCGCTATTGCTCGCGACCTGCATATCATGTTCAACCATAATAACAGTATTGCCTGCGTCAACCAGCCTATTTAATTGCAGCATCAACATCTGGCTCGTCTACTTGGTCGATTAATCTACGCGCATAAGGCGACACTGAATCTAAGTAGCGACGTTGTGATTCTGCAAACAAAGTACCAAAGGCAAGAGAAGACTTTCCAGAGCCAGAGATACCAGTAAAAACCACCAGTGCGTTGCGAGGTAAGTCGACATCGATGTTTTTTAAATTGTGAACTCGCGCACCGCGCACTTGAATACAGTTTTCTGGATCACTATCAACTTTTTTAGCTTTGTTTCCAGTGCTTGTGAAGTCTTTTCTCGTTATGGCCATAAACTGTTTATCCTGTTGTATTGCGCTGCGTCCTTTTACAACGGGTTGGTCAAGATTACAAAATCGTAATCATAAATTTCATAAAGTTGTGTATGATTGGATTTATGGATGATCTGTTTAGAAAGCTTTGATGCCATGTGGCGCTTGAAACTTGGATTATGGTGTGCAGGTCATTTTGTTATTAATTTAGACAATAAAGTATTATTGAAAAAATGCGCATAGTAAGTCTATTACTGCTTTGTTTTTCGTTGGCTTTCGCCAATGTTAGTTATGCGCAGAACCATGAAAAAAATTGCCCTATGGAGCAAGACGGCAGCATGAGTAATATGGATCATGCCAATATGCCAGACTGCTGTAATGATGCCGAGACTGCCGCTAAAACAGGTAAATCCTGTAAAGCAGATCAAGATTGCAGCATCTCTAATGTGGTTAACCTTTTTTCTGTTCCATCATGGAACTTCGTTTTCACTGATAGGCGTTTGGCACGAGCGGGTATACCGTTTGTGCCTACCTTGGCGCCTACTGACCTTTGGCGTCCGCCAACCTTAAGCTGATCCCATTTTTCCGTAGCGTTTCAAGCTGCGACTTATCTCCATGCTTGAAACATTTGCGTTGCATTTGCTGCAACGCCTCTGAACTCATCGGATCCAGCTTATGTCAAACTTATTTACCAGAGCCGTTGTGCTCAAAAGTTATTCGCCACCAATCTGGCGAATTCACTGGCTAAGCTTTATTGCATTATTGACTGCCAGTTTTGCAACTGCCGTCATGGCGCAACCACAAGTTTCATCTGAGCCACTAAGCCTTGAGAATGCATTGCAACTTGCTGAGCATCGCTCTCAGGCCTTGTTAGCGCAAGATGCTGCAGCGCAAGCCTCCCAAGAGCTGGCCATTGAAGCCGGTCAACTTCCCGATCCCATGCTGGAGTTATCTGTAAATAACCTGCCAGTCAATGGTCCCATGGCTTATAGCCTTACGGAAGATTTTATGACCTCTCGCAATATTGGCATTTCTCAGACATATACCCGTGAAGCCAAGCGCCATGCCCGTGCCAACGTGTTTGAACGTAAAGCAGATAAGGCGCAGATAACTAAAAAACTGACACTTACTGAAATTCGCCAAAACACTGCATTGGCCTGGTTTGATGTTTATTACCAGCAGCAAATGTTGGAACTATTAACACGCCAGCAGCAAGAGGCAAGCTTACAAGTTCAGGCTGCTGAAGCTGCCTATCGTGGTAGCACCGGTCCACAATCCGATATTTTTCTAGCCAGATCGACTGTCGCAGAAATCCAGGATCGTATTTATCAAGCTCAAGCGCGCCTTGATAATGCCAAAACAACGCTATCGCGTTGGGTCGGGGATATTAACAATATCTCTTTACACGCTGCGCCTGACATTACTCAGTCTTCGCTCGACACACAGCATTTATATCATCAGGTAACTGAACATCCAGATATTGCTGTAATGAGGGCTGAGGAGGCGGTTGCAATGGCTGAAGCTAAGGCCGCACGTCAAGAGAAGCAAGCTGATTGGACTTGGTCAGTAATGTATGGCGAACGAAGTTCAGGTTTTTCGGACATGATTTCGATTGGTGTCAGCGTGCCGCTGCAATGGAATCAGGAGAACCGCCAGGATCGGGTGGTAGCCGCCAAATTGGCCCAAGCGGACCAGGTGCGAGCTGAACGTGAGGAAATGACCCGGGAACATATCGCTGAGACAGCGCGCTGGCTTGATACCTGGAAAAGTAATTTAGTCCGGCTCAGTGACTATGAAGCCGCTTTGATTCCCCTTGCCAGCCAGCGCACTAATGCGGCACTCGCCGAATATCGTGGCGGGAAAGGCAAGTTAGTGGCAGTGCTTGATGCCCGAAAAATGGAAATTGCTACGCGTATAGAAAAACTGCGGATCGAAATGGAAACCGCAGCGCTTTGGGCCACATTGGAATATCTGATATTGCCCGATAGTGCCGTCATTCCTTCATCCCGCACCATGGAGTTCAACTAATGAATCGCAAATACATTTTTTTATTTTTAGTCATGGCTCTGATGACGCTTATTGCTGGTTATGCTGCTTATCAATGGGGAATGCAGCAAGGGATGGACATGTCTTCATCGAGTTCAGAGAGCATGGCGGGTAATGCCAAGACCACTGAAGATCCTTCAAGTTGGGGGATTGCCGAAGGCGAAAAAGCGACCCGCCGTCATATCGACGCTGGAATTAAAGCCGGTGATATTGATCCGGTCACGGGTCAAAAGATTCTTTTTTACCAAGATCCGATGGTCCCCGGCAATAAATTCGAGACGCCCGGTAAATCACCTTATATGGATATGATGCTGGTGCCAGTTTATAAGGGTAGCGCTGGTGGTGAGAGTGCAACCGATGAGCCCGGCGTTAGCATTAACTCCCGCCTACAACAAAATATTGGCATACGGACGGCTTTGGTAACCAAACAGGACATAGCGACACAGGTGACGGCGGTAGGTGCTATTGCATGGAACGAGCGCGAGGAAGTGAATGTTCAAGCCCGTGCGCTGGGTTATGTGGAAAAGCTTTACGTAAAGGCCACCCTGGAGCAGGTCAATAAAGACCAGCCGCTTTTGGCTATCTACGTACCTGACTGGGTGGCCGTACAAGAAGAATTTCTGGCTCTTAACAATATGCAAGGTGAAGGATTAGATGAACTGATAGCAGCCTCAATTGCCCGCATGCGCCAAGTGGGGATGAGCGAAGCACAAATCCGTCAGGTAAAAAGCACCGGCAGACTTCAAACGCAGCTGATTATTACCGCCCCCATTGATGGCGTCATCACAGAATTAGTTGCCCGCGAAGGCATGACCATATCAACCGGTTCCACATTGATGCGTATTAATGGATTAGACCCCGTCTGGGCGAATGCTGAGGTACCGGAGAGTCAGATTGCATTACTCAATCCTGGTGATCCCATCACCGCCAGCAGCCCGGCTTTTCCCGGCAAACAATTTAAAGGTCAAATACAAAGATTATTACCGGAAGTGAACCCTATAACACGCACCCTTAAAGCGCGTGTGGTGTTGGACAATCCACAGGGTGAATTGGCGCCGGGTATGTTCGTCAATATGCAGTTGGCAGGCAAACAAATTAACGATGCGCTGATGGTGCCAACCGAAGCGCTTATCCGAACGGGCAAACGCACCTTAATCATGCTGGCACTCGATAACGGCAGTTTTCGCCCGGTTGAAGTCATAACCGGACGCGTAACTGATGATAAAACCCAAATCCAGCAAGGACTGCAGGAAGGTGAACGGGTTGTGGTATCAGGTCAGTTTTTGGTGGATTCAGAAGCCAGCCTGAGAGGTGTTGAAGCCCGACTAAGTGACGATAACACGTCGAAAGCCGATGACCATTCAATGTCTGAGATGACAATGGAGACTCATCAGACCGAGGCACAAATCGAAGCCATAAACGGGCAGATATTGACTTTGACCCATCCAGATATTCCCACCCTGGAGTGGCCGGGTATGACCATGGACTTTGAACTTTCGTCATCACTCAATCCAGATGAACTGACAGTGGGTGAGCAAATTGAAATTGCCTTTCGTTTAGAAAAAGGCGCGGCGCCATTGATTGTTGAGTTTCAACCGCTCTCAAAAGCTCCTGAAATGGCAATGGAGAGTCATGAGACGCAGGCTAAAATCGAAGCTATAGACAGGCAGATTTTGACGCTGACCCATCCAGATATTCCCAGCTTAAATTGGCCGGGCATGACCATGGACTTTGAACTGTCATCCTCGCTGGATCCTGATGGGCTAACAGTGGGCGAGCAAATAGCAATTGAGTTTCGCTTAGAAAAAGGCTCGGCACCTAAAATTATCGACCTGCAGCCTTTGTCAGCCGAGACTGAAATGGAAGGTGCAAAATGATTGCTAGACTCATACGTTGGTCGATCGACAACCGTTTTCTGGTGTTATTGGCGACGCTGATGATGCTTGCCTGGAGCTTGGTATCTTTATCACGCACGCCGCTGGATGCGCTGCCTGATCTCTCGGATGTTCAGGTGATAATTAAAACGAGCTGGCCGGGACAAGCACCACAATTGGTCGAGGATCAGGTGACTTATCCATTAACCACGACCATGTTATCGGTGCCCGGTGCCAAAGTGGTTCGTGGTTTATCATTCTTCGGCGATAGCTATGTCTATGTCTTGTTCGAAGAGGGTACCGATCTGTATTGGGCCGCAGTCGGGTGCTGGAATACCTTAATCAGGCGCAGTCAAGGCTGCCGGATACGGCAAGTTCCTCAATCGGTCCGGATGCCACCGGTGTGGGTTGGATCTATCAGTATGCTTTGGTAGATAAATCCGGTACTCAGGATATTTCGCAGCTGCGCGCTTTGCAGGATTGGTTTCTTAAATTCGAACTGAAAACCGTCGCCAATGTAGCAGAGGTCGCAACTGTCGGCGGCATGGTCAAGCAATACCAGGTGGTTGTCGATCCCGACAAATTAGCCACTTATCGCATACCGCTTTCCCGTGTTATTGAGGCTATAAATAATGGTAATCAAGAGTCCGGCGGTGCGGTGCTGGAAATGGGTGAAGCGGAATATATGGTTCGCGCCTCGGGCTACTTGCAAAGCTTGGAAGATTTTCAATCCATTCCCTTACTAACCACTGATGCTGGTATATCAGTGACATTGGGCGATGTCGCGCATATTCAAATCGGCCCTGAAATTAGGCGGGCTATCAGCGAGCTAAACGGAGTCGGTGAAGCTGTGGGGGGCATCATCGTGATGCGTTCTGGCAAAAACGCCCTGACCACCATTGCTGCTGTGAAAGACAAATTGAAAACGCTGCAAAAGAGTTTGCCCGAGGGTGTTGAGATTGTGACGGTTTATGATCGCTCTGGGCTAATAGAACGCGCTGTCGATAATCTCACTGAAAAGCTTATTGAAGAATTTATTGTTGTGGCATTAGTGTGCCTTATTTTCCTGTTCCATCTTCGTTCAGCCTTGGTGGCTATTGTTTCACTGCCGCTGGGGATCTTGATGGCTTTTATTGTGATGCACTGGCAGGGGATCAACGCTAATATCATGTCGCTGGGCGGTATTGCCATCGCTGTCGGTGCCATGGTCGATGCAGCGGTGGTGATGGTTGAAAATGCTCATAAACATTTAGAACGCTGGTATGAAAAACATCCCGGATCAAAGCTTGAGGGCGACAGCCGCTGGAAGGTGATAGGTGATTCTGCCGTCGAGGTGGGCCCCGCGCTGTTTTTCTCGTTGTTGATTATTACGCTGTCTTTTATCCCAATTTTCACCTTGGAAGCTCAGGAAGGCCGACTATTCTCTCCATTAGCATTTACCAAGACTTATGCGATGGCCGCAGCAGCAGGCCTTGCTGTAACGCTTATTCCGGTACTCATGGGCTACCTTATTCGGGGCAAAATTCCAGCAGAAAACGCTAATCCGTTGAACCGGGTTTTAATTGCTTTGTATCGACCAATATTGGCAGGCGTACTGAAGTTTCCAAAGATGACCTTAGTGGTCGCTAGCGTATTATTACTGACAAGTTTATGGCCTTTACAACATATCGGCAGTGAGTTTATGCCACCGTTGGATGAAGGGGATCTGCTTTACATGCCCAGTGCTTTACCCAGTCTTTCGGCCGGTAAAGTAGCCGAATTGTTACAGCAGACTAATCGAATGATCAAAAGCGTGCCGGAGGTAAAAACCGTCTATGGCAAAGCCGGACGTGCGGATACGGCAACTGATCCTGCGCCACTGGTTATGTTTGAAACTACCATTCAGTTCAAACCCCGTGAAGAGTGGCGGCCGGGTATGACCAAAGAAAAATTGATCGCCGAATTAGATCGGACAGTGAAGGTGCCTGGCCTGACCAATATCTGGGTACCACCGATTCGTAACAGACTTGATATGCTGGCTACCGGTATCAAGAGTCCTGTGGGCGTAAAAGTTTTGGGGGAAGACTTAAACGTTATTGATGGCATTGCTGGCGACATTGAAAAAGTCCTCAAAGATGTACCTGGGGTCACCAGTGTTTTTGCTGAGCGCCTCACCGGTGGTCGTTACGTCGATGTTGATATTAAACGTGATGCCGCGGCGCGTTATGGCCTTAATATTAATGATGTGCAGTTGATTATCAGTTCGGCTGTGGGAGGCATGAATATTGGCGAAACGGTGGAGGGATTGCAGCGCTTTCCCATTAATGTTCGCTACCCCCGGGAGATCCGGGATTCACTAGCCTCGTTACGGACCTTGCCTATCGTGACTATTAGCGGCCAGCAGTTGATACTGTCAGATGTTGCGAACATTAGCATCAGTGACGGTCCACCCATGGTGCGCAGTGAAAACTCGCGGTTAGCGGGGTTTGTGTATGTCGATATTCGGGATCGGGATTTGGGTTCGGCGGTAGCTGATATGCAACAAACCGTCGCCGAGAATGTTGATTTGCCGACCGGTTATTCAGTTACCTGGTCGGGGCAATTTGAATATCTTGAACGTGCCACTGCCAAGCTGAAACTAGTGGTGCCTTTCACTTTGCTTATCATCTTTGTTTTGTTCTACCTCACGTTTAAGAATTTCGGTGAAGCATTGCTGCTGATGGTGACCTTGCCGTTTTCTTTAGTGGGCGGCATCTGGCTGCTCTATCTGTTGGGACATAACTTATCGGTGGCAAGTGTCGTCGGCTTTATTGCGCTAGCCGGGGTGGCAGCCGAATTTGGCGTCATTATGCTGCTGTATCTTAAGCAAGCCTGGCAAAAACGGCTGGATCAACATAAAGGAACGGAAGCTGATCTGCTTGATGCCATCGGTGAAGGCGCCGTGCTCAGGGTTAGACCCAAGGCCATGACCGCGACCGTTATCCTTGCAGGCCTGCTACCCATTATGTTTGGCAGCGGCACTGGTAGTGAGGTGATGCAGCGCATTGCTGCGCCAATGGTTGGCGGCATGGTGACGGCACCGCTGCTGTCGATGCTGGTGATCCCAGTAATTTATCTAATGATTCGTAGACCGCGTGCACAGCGGCAGACGAAAAACCAACCAATTCAATCACAAGCAAATAACGAGTGATGAATCACGCCGGGTCATTTAGCGTTTCTTGATCCGGATATTTTTTAACGCAGTGGAGAAAATTAAAATGAAAAAATTATTAGTAAGTTCTTTGACGATCATTCTGTCCTTTTCGGCAACCTCGATACTAGCGGAGCAGAGAATGAATCATGACGATATGAAGAACATGGCTCCAAAAGCGGAGACATCGGATCAACAGATCACCCATTCAGCTAAAGGCACCGTCACTAAAGTCGATGCCAGCTCAAAAAAAGTAACTTTGGCTCATGAACCGGTTGAAAGCCTCAGCTGGCCTGCCATGACCATGGGATTTATGGTCCAGGATGAGCAATTACTTAATAATCTTAATGTGGGCGATACGGTTGATTTTGAGTTTATGAAAGCAGAACAAGGTTATGTCATTACTGAAGTCAAGTAACTGACAATATGCAAACAGTTTGGAATGAGCGATTAAAAATAATTGTCTAAAAATAGGAAAACTGGGTCTTGCACCCTTTACTTGAGGTAAACAACCATGAAAACACAGTTTAAATCTTGGGCTGGAATGCTCTTAGCTACTTTATTGACGACGTCTTACAGTATTGTCAATGCTGACACTCAACGCAACTCGTCGACAAATTCTGACAAAGTAATTATTCAACCTGCCGAGGCAAAACATAAGCATCCGTATGGTCCACCCGGGAAAGGTCCCCGCCGTTACATGGAACACAAAACTGAAAAGGGCCAACAATCAAAATCTGAAGCCAAAGCCAAGAGTACTCGGCGTGGCCCACCAGGAAAAACACCTTATAGAGCACGCCGAGCGGTTGAGTAAGTGCCGTAATATTACATGCGAGAGGGATGATATTTGAATCCTTTTAGTTTTTGGATCTTTATTATTTATTCCCGTTGCAGTTAAGGCATTCTCACGCGTGCCGCCAAGCAGCTCAAATACACGTTTATTTATATTTGGAGATTAATCATGAAAAAACTGGGGCTTTCTTTTTTATTGGTACTACTGACATTGTTTACAAACACTGCATTGGCGGTTGAGCAAACTTACCCCGGAATGATGGAGGAATTCGGCATGATGGACGGTGGCTTTATGCTGGTATGTATGGCATTTCTGGTGCTGCTGTTTATTGCCTTGATCCTGGCGATCCTGTCGCTAATAAAGTTCCTGTTTTTAAGCAAATCTAAAAAAAGAGATTTATGATGAGTAATCACAAATATAGCAAATGGCAATATATGCTAGTTATTGTGGGTCTGCTACTGTTGACAGTCGCTGGATTGCAATCAACGAGAGCTACAGAAGCCGTTGAAGCAACTTTGTATAAAAATCCGGGTTGCCAGTGTTGCGATGACTACGCGGCTTATCTACGCCAAAATGACTTTAATGTGACTGTTGTGGAAAGTCCTGATTTAGAGCAATTTAAGCGTGAACAGGCTATACCTCTAAATCTGCAAGGTTGTCATACCATGCTGGTCGATGGCTATGCTGTTGAAGGTCATGTGCCGGTAACCGTAATTGAGAAGCTTTTACATGAACAGCCGGAGATCCGTGGTGTATCCCTGCCGGGAATGCCGTCAGGATCACCCGGTATGACAGGGCAGAAGCAGGAACCATTTGAGATTTATACGATCATGAATGGTGAAGCATCGGTCTACGCCACTTTATAATTTAACTCAAGGAAACTAGCATCATGAACATACATCTAGGCGATATTGCCCCAGACTTTGAGGCGAATACCACAGAAGGAACGATTAACTTTCATGACTGGATTGGCGACGGATGGGCGATCCTGTTCTCTCACCCGGCCGACTTTACGCCAGTATGCACCACGGAACTAGGTGAGACCGCCAAGCTGAAGGAAGAATTCGACAAGCGGCAATGCAAAATAATCGCTATTTCGGTTGACTCGGTGAAAGAGCATAAAGCCTGGGTCAGCGATATTGAGGAGACCCAAGGACGCGCGGTCAACTTCCCGATTATTGGAGATGAAGACAAAGCAATCTCTCGGCTTTACGATATGCTGCATCCCGGGGAGGATGATAGCTCGGCAGTGCGTTCGGTATTTCTGATCGATCCGAATAAGAAGATTAGAATGACGCTGACCTATCCGAAGAGTGCGGGCCGAAACTTCAACGAAATCTTACGGGTGCTCGACTCGATCCAATTGACCGATGGCTATAAGGTTGCCACACCGGTGAACTGGCATGATGGTGACGATGTAATCATTTTAC
>NZ_SSXS01000016.1:13212-44716 GCF_004832235.1 Methylophaga sp. SB9B | reverse complement strand
TGACTATCCGAAGAGTGCGGGCCGAAACTTCAACGAAATCTTACGGGTGCTCGACTCGATCCAATTGACCGATGGCTATAAGGTTGCCACACCGGTGAACTGGCATGATGGTGACGATGTAATCATTTTACCTTCCTTGTCAGACGATGAGGCTAAAGGGCTTTTCCCGAGGGGGTGGAAGGCCCTCAAGCCTTACCTTCGTATGGTCAAGCAGCCGAATCGTTGAGGCGCGCGTGTATTCAGTGTTAAGGGACGCATCCACGCCTATTTTGTGGCCGATGAGCGTCTACTCAACTCGAGCATATAGTGACAAGCTTTGTTCGCAGATGTGTCTCTTGTGTTGAATTAACGTAATCAATCACTTCATTGAGCACGAGATTTCCCGGTTTTTCATCTTCAATCTGGCGTTCAAGCGCTTTGATTCTTTGTTCGGAGATTGGACTGGGACATAGGCATTAACCTCACTTGATACCATTTCTGGCGACCATTTTTTTGAAGCCAAACGAGGACGGTACTTTGTCCGGGGACCTCCCACATAATGAGATTATGTTTGTTAGTACGCCAGCTCGCTTTTTTACTGGTCTATGATTCCTAGGGCGGTCCAAAATGCATGTTGTGCCGTAGTCTGAGTGGAAGAATCACGGACCGGTTATTTTGCATGTTGAAAATTCTCTAAAATATAGTCCATAAAGCAAGATCAGATGACTGTTAATGTGAACGATGCGTGATTTTCTGAAGAGGGTCTGTAAGAAGTTTTATACATTACGTGCAAAGTTATGTGATGCGAATCACAAATTATCAATATTTAGTGCATTTAATGTATTAGCATTTTTTTATTAATGAGTTCATGTTAGCTTGCGGTTGAGAAATGCTAATGTTCTAGAACTGAGAGGAGGCTTAATATGTTTAAACTATCTAAAGCATCTCACTTCGTTAAAAATAGTACAGTGAAGGGAACAGCAAGACCGCCTACTCAACTCTAACGAAGGCACCAACAGGCAAGCGTAGCGCGCAGGCCCGTAGGGGCGGAGGTGTCAGGGATGCGAAAGGCTGGCTAAGCCAGTCCCGTCAGGGATAAGCGGACAGCGAATCTGGAGTAACCAGATCCGCGAAGCGGAGATGCACGGAATTGTACCGTGTACTATTCGATAAAGAACGCTGGATCGTCACCAAGCCATTGGTGCCTTCCCATTTCCATACTCGCTTATTGTGCAGGGTCCGCTGTAAAAGGGAACAAACCGTACCGACCATGATGCGGGTTCTTGCCGAACATAAGAGACTGCTCACGCTTCATGATTGCATCAGGCGGGTCGGTGTTTTCAACAACGATGACTTGTGTGTCACCAGGCAGCGCTTCAAGGTATGCGTAGAACTGATCTTGAAGGTCAGTACCGGTCAAATCATCTTCCGTTCCGTCTGGCTCCCGGTATGCCAGCAAAGGAGAGTCGAGCACGACGAATCCCGTGTGCGGTGTCTGGCGCGCACGGCAGAAAGCAAGTAACCCGAGGGTGAAGGCTGCATGCGTAATGGCGCGAAGGCCCTTACCAAAAGCACTACGCGACTTTCCAGCAATGACAAGATCCCGAGTCTTGGAATCGAAGTACACATCCCCAGCCTCTGGGAAGTGCCAACCAGTCAGTATGCCCTCGACAATCTTGGCAAAACTATGGGTCACAGTGGTTGAGAGGTCTGCGTTAGCAACCACCCCGGCCTTCTCGTCCTCAGTCCCCTTCTCAAGATCGGTGCGACGGCGCTCCATGTCTTGCACGGTGGCGTAGAGTGCCAGCGCTTCGCGCACCTCGGCCCGCTTGTCGGCAAAGTCGGAATAGGACTTACGAAAGGTCGAGAGCTTAGGTGCGATCAATTCTTCAACCGACTTAGAGATTGCCTCCAACTCTCGAACAACAGTAGGCATCCTGCGATCAAAGTTGGCACCTTCGCGCTCAAGGCTTTGGACGGTCGCTACAAGCTCAGTGCGCAAAACTTCTATCTTGGCTATCTCCATTCGTGCGGCCTGAACGACGGCATCAATGTCTCCATTACACCCAGTATCGGCGCGATGATGATCGGGGTCCGCGCCGCAGAGAGGGCAATGCCCGGCGCCCAGTACGCTAAACAGCGTCCCGCCTTCCTCAATGGCACGTAACCTTTCAATATCGGACACGTAGTGTCTGTCGAGCAGCCTGAATCGCTCAAGCATCGCACCGACCTCTGCACGTCGCTCTCGGCTTTCCTCCAGTTTCTTGCGCAGTTCTCGCCGCTTCCCAGCAGCCTCCTGAAACTCAGCTTCTGTGGTGTTTACCTGGGCCGCCTGTTGGCGAAGTGAGGTGTCGATCTTTTCTAGCTGCTCCTCCAGTTCTCTCGGACTCTTGGTCAACTCCTTGAGCCGGTCGCGATAGTCGTCAAGAAGCTGATCGAGAAGATGCAATTGCGCCTCACGCGACAACTCCTCCGGCTCGCTCTTATTACTGGCGGCGACCAATGCGGAGTCGTCTGCCCCGGTTAGAAGTAACTTGAACGTCGCCAGGTTCGGTGTATTGGCGGTGGGATTGCCATCAATGAGCGGAGAGCTTTGTTGTGTGATCTCTGTCTCATCGACGATCATCAAGCGCGCAATGTTACGAAAGCTCAGGCTGATGGTTTCGTTCCGGGAGTTTTTGCGAACACGCTTGCCACCAAGGCCGCATAGATCCAGTAAGAATGAGGAAAGGTTAGTGTCGTTCTTATCGCTGTGCTTTTCGTCAAGCTGCGAGTACGGGATGTCGGGCGTTGGCGGCGTCTGGTGCAAGTCTTCGTAGAGCCGAAAACCACCGCCATCTATGCTGCGCCAAAGTGTAAATGACTTCCCATCAAGGGTCTCAAGCCCCAGGAGAACAAGGTCGTAACCGACGCGCTCAGGGATATCGCGCAGGGGTGGTTTTCCACCGAGCATGAAGTCGATAGCTTCGACAATAAAAGATTTTCCAGTATTCGATGCGCCGTAAATGACATTGAGTCCGGCACCGAAGGTCACCGTTGCGGGTGGCTTCTGTGGCCCGAAGAAACCGAGGAAGCGCAAGCGTAAGCCGGGAGTTACTGCCGTCATGCCTCACCTCCCAGGCTCTGCTCAACGTTCTGGAATTCCTCGACCCATTTATCGAAGAAACGGCGCATCATGCCTTTGAACTGTTCATCCGTCAGATCACCAATGGTTTCGACAAGCCATACAGCGCGATCCTTCAGGGATAGCAAATAGTTGGAAGATACTGACGATAGGAACGTCGCAGCATTCTCACCTGCGCCGTACTTGATTCCTTCGGGCGTGACTTCGCGCTCCACGAGATCCCGAGTCATCATCAGAAGCAGCGATTGCTCGACCAATTTGCGACGCACAAGCAATTCAGCCGAGTGCATTGGCGTCGGTGGGTGCAAATTGTCTGGTCCGTCAATATCGCCTGTATGAACAAGAAGGTAGTCAAGGGCGACAAGCCGCTGGAGGTCATAGGTTTGCGGATAGGCAGCGCCTAGAATCGAGACCGCACGGATACCAGCCTCAAGTGGGCTATTGAAGGTAATTGGCTTATGTTCTTGGCTCATGATCGTGTCCACCGAAGGCGCTCCTCATTCACAAGTTGGTGGCAGATTCCGTCTCTATCCTTGGGGTTCGTACAAGTGATGAGGGCATTTGCCGTAATCTGCATATCGCGGGCTGCCTTGGTGACAGCGCAGACCTTTTCATAACCATCGGCATGATTCCCGTCGTGTGTGTCGATAACACCATCGTGAATGTCGTCCAGCAAAGACTCGAATGTGCCGGGCGCACGCTGTCGCGTGCGAAGACGCGCAGCGACTCAGCTTCATAGAACGCCTCGCGCTGGCGGCGGAAATGATCCTTGAGCTTCGGCACGGACAGGGCCGAAGGGTCCGTCACGATTGTTCCCGTGTGCTCACTATATGCACCAAACAACTGCGTCACATAGCGACTCTCGGTGGCAGCGAGTTCCTGGGGCGGCTTTTCGGATGCAGGCCGCATTGGCAATCCACCACCGAAGCGCGCTGTGTGAACCGGCGTGACACGGTGATCGTCAACAAGCTGGAGTGCAGTTTTGGCGTCGAAGATGGAGAAATCGAAGGCATCCACATAGGCTCGGAGCTTCGAGTCGAGTAGCACTTCTTGCGTGCTAGTGATCGCAGCTTTTACATGCTTATCCCAGTTCGCAAACAATTCCTCACGCAACTTCGTAGCATTCGAAAATAGGCGGCTAAGCGACGTGCCAGCGCCGCGCGGCGAAACAAAGTAATAGCGACAGGGAACCGTGTATTCACCTTTGTACGAGTACCAGATGACCTTGCCGAACTCAGCCCAAACATCGCTGGGTCTGATGGCATGGTCGTAGTGCTTGCACTGGAAGTTTTCCCACGCCCCCTGAAGGCGTTTGTCATCGACGAACCCGGCGACGTCGATCCCCATGTCGCCAGCACCAGAGAAACGCTGGACGTGCTTGTACTTCGTCGTGAGGCAGTAATAAGCCCACTCCTCGACGAAGCCCTCCCACTCGCTTGGCGAGTAGGTCAGAAGCCTTTGCTGTGGCGGCATAACAGGGCCATTCGCCACCTGAGCGGCCGTAACGGCGGTCGATGAGCTCGGCGGCTTATTGATGTCCTTCCAACTCACCGTCATAACGCACCTTGTCCTTGGCTATCGTGAGGGCAGAAGTACGGGTTTTTGTGTATCTGCGCTGCCTGAACTTTCTTTGTGAAAAACTCCGCGAGATCGTCTTGTTGCTCAAGCAGACGGACGATCTCCTGAAGCGTCGAGAGGACTAGAACTTTGTGTTGCAGAAATTCACGTACCGTATGAATGGCAGGTTCCGTGTAGTCACTGGCAGAAATGAAGATGCCTCGAACCTCGGTACGCGACATGAGGCGAACAAGATGCTCTGAAATCTCAGGCTTACCCACCGGATTGCGATACCACTTCATTTCAACGAAGTACAGAACACCACCGAGTTCAATGATCCCATCAATCTGTTCGACGATCCCTTCACCAGCCTCACCAACCAAGTGGAAGGATTTACGAATGAGAACGCCGTAGGCTTGAAAAAGATTGTTGAGAGCCGTCTCCAGCAATTTCCCGCGTTCCTGTGCCGTCGCAGTAGTGCCAAACAATGCATATAAACCCTGCTTGGCATTCTCGATCCTGACACTGCGCTCACGCTTTTCTGCTGCGATCCGCTGTGACTCAGCGAGGCGAGCTTGCCGTTCTTCTTCGCGGGCATTGTTCATACGCGTGAAAGCGTCTTTCTGGTTGACGACTTCGCGGATACTAGCGACAAGACCCTTAGCCTTGAGTTGGTCGGCGGGCCAGCATGAATCGAAGTTCGCAAAGTCCACCACGCGCCGCAGCACCTCGCGCCGTTCACGGAGAGCGGGTTCTCCCTTCGCATTGAGGCGTTCAAGCACCGTGCGAACCATCTGGTACTTGTTGACATCCTTTGGTGCAGCCCTCAAGTGAGCTGCAATATCAGAAGTTATGTTGTCAGGCACTCCTGCGCCCCGGAAGAACACCAGCACATCCTGCTTCGAGCGATTGAGTAGCGGCACGACATCCACCAGCAGATTGAACAGCTCCGGTGGATAGTGGAATGTGATATCTGAGGGTGCATCAGTCATGCGCTACTTCCCCTCCCAATACACTCATCAATGTAAGCAAAGGATTTGCTCCCTTCCGTCATAAAACTTTCCCTATTCAGGCTTCATATGCTTGTTGATATTATGGCCGTAAACAGTTGGGCCAGTAGGGAGCGATCTGATAGCCATTCCTGATTCAGCTTCGGCAAGCTCCAAATCGTACAGTGCTTGCAAGTTCATCCAGAACTGCGGGGAATCGCTGAACCAATGAGCAAGCCGAAGTGCTGAGTCGCTGGTAATCCCGCGTTTGCCGTTGATTATCTGAGTGATCCTATTGGCTGGGACGCCGAGTTGGCGCGCCAGCTCTGTCGGCGACACACCAACAGCTTCAAGCCGTTGGGCGAGAACTTCACCTGGATGATGGGCTGCTGCGGTCATATTGCGCCTCGAAATGGACAGGCTATGACCCGAGAGTAAGAGTTTTGACGACATACGTCAATCGTACATTGGTTGAGTTTAACCATATTCAATAAAAGTGGGCAGCACATATAGTAGGTACTCCAGAGCATAAGGAACACGCTGCCACGGAGAATTCGACATAGATCACAGCAAAAAGGGGGCCGAAGCCCCCTGTAATCACAACAGCCCCCGTTCAGCAAAAGACGCTGTATCCTCGCTACCGATGACAATGTGATCCAGTGTGCGCACGTCAACCATTGCCAGCGCCTCTTTAAGCCGCACGGTAATCGCCTTGTCAGCATGACTTGGCTCAGGCATGCCACTCGGATGATTATGTGCAAATATAACGGCTGCTGCGTTAAGCCGTAGCGCTTCTTTGACCACTTCGCGTGGATACACTGGAGATGCGTCAATCGTCCCCCTGAACATCTCGACGTATTCAATCAGCCGATGCTGGCTGTCCAGAAAAAGCACTGCAAAGACTTCATGCTCGAAGCCAACCAGCTTGTTCCAGAGATAGCTTTTAACAACCGCCGGGGCAGTAAAAGGTTCTCCGCGATGAATTTTTTGTTCAACAGCCTGACGAGCCGCTGCCAGGATTTGATCCGGTGTAGCTGGCAGGTAATGACCTTGTGCATCACGTACCAACAATGAAGATTCAGTAACAGGATATGAGTGCGACATGATTGTGCTCCGGTTTCTCAGGCGGAATTGCCTGGAACCGTGGCAACACGGCGCAGCGCAAGCAGTCAGGGGTCACCGACGGCTACGACGCAAGCGTGCACCGCACGCGCAGCCCTTGACGGCGAGAACGCCGTGGTACATTCAGAGAAACAGCAAGACTGCCTACCCAAACCCCAACGAAGGCACCAACAGGCAAGCGCAGCGCGCAGGCCCTCAAGGGCCGGAGAAGTCAGGGATCAAAGCCGGATGGCCGTGACTTGCAGAGTCGCGGGGCCTAGCCCGCGAGCCGACGGCGGTACGCCGGGACACGTAGTTATCATTGATGATGCTTGGGATGAATCGCACCGCGCGATTCCAGCAATTGCCGCGTATTCTCAAGTTCCTTTTGCAGCAATTCGGCATCCGGCAGCACTGTCCGATAGTTTGCCGCCATGACCTTGTTGGGTAGGCCCTCCAGTGCATACCTCGCCAGGGCATGGCCTTTGTCGGCGCAGAGGATTAGGCCCACAGGCGGGTTCTCATCGGAAAACGTCCAGTGCTCCTTGGCATAATTGCAGTACAGGTGCATCTGGCCCACATCGGCATGCGTCAGGCTGCCGAGCTTCAAGTCGATGATGACCAGACAGCGCAATCGGCGATGGAAAAACAGCAGGTCCACCCGGTACCAGGTCTGGTCGATACGCAACCGGCGCTGCCGCCCGACGAAGGTGAACCCCTCACCGAGTTCGAGCAGAAAATCTTCCAGCCGCTGTATCAAAGCGCCTTCAAGGTCAGACTCCGAATACTCGTCCTTGAGATCCAGAAACTCCAGCACATACGGGTCCTTGATCGCGTCGTCGGCCGTGACTGTATCCTCTGGCCTCGACGCCGCTCCCTTGGTCAGCATCGCGGCCTTGTCCTTGGACAGCGCTGTGCGCTCGTAGAACTGGCTGCCAATCTGCCGGTCGAGCTGGCGGACGCTCCATCCGCCGCGCAGGGCTTCGGCTTCATAGAACTGGCGGGCATGGTCGTCCTTGACCGACAGCAGCCGGACGTAGGCCGACCACGGCAGCGTGAAGACCAGCGCAAGTTCGGCGAGGTCCAATTTCCGAGACAGTACCTCGGATTTCCCGGCAGGCAGCTCGTTTCCAGATTTCCGAGACACTGTCTCGGAAATTGCAGCCAGGGGATATGCGAGGAAGAAGCGCCGCATGTTCTCCAGATTATCCGCACTGAAACCACGCCCGAACCGCGCGGTCAAGTCGGCGGACAAGCGAGCGATCAACTGTTCGCCATAACCCGCACGCCGCTTGCCCCGTTGCTCGGCCTCCACGATACGGCGGCCAATTTCCCAATAGCTCGCCGTCATCAGCGCATTGACGCTGCGCGCTGCCGCATGTCGCGCGGCATCGAGCAGTTCCACAATACCGCTGTGGATACCGACATAACCGGCCGGCAAGGCGGCGGGGCCTTTTCCCGCCGCCGAAAGCCTTTTCTTACTCATGCTGTAGCCTCCTCGGCACGCTGCGCACCCGTGATCGTCTTACGCCGGTTCGTCACCAGTTCTGCGGTCTGGCGTATCGGATCGTCCTCGGTGTGGACATAGCGCATAAACATCGCTACGGTCTTGTGCGCGGTCAGGGCCATGCCAACTTTCACCGGGATACCTGAGTTAGCAATGTCGGTGGCCGAGCAGTGGCGGATGCCGTGCGTCCCCACATGCGTCGCACCCGCCGCCTTGAGGGTGCGGCTCCAGCCGCTGTAATACTCACCCGCAGTCAGGTGTTGCCTCGGATGGCGTGGCGACGGCAGCACGTAGGGATTGCCTTCCCGCCTCGGTGCCGTCGAAAGCAGCCGGTAGGCTTCTTCGCTCATGGGCTTGGACATGCCGCCGGTCTTGCTGTCAGGCCAGACGACGCGACGGTTTTCCAGATCGACCCATTCCCATTCGAGCGTGACGATTTCGGAGCGGCGGGCAGCGAACTCGAATTGCAAGCGGATCGCCAGAGGGATGACATAGTTCTCTAGCCCTTCGACCTCGATCTTGTCGAGCTGCCGGAACAGCTTGCCCATGTCCTCGTCGCTGATGAGGTGGGTGGACTTGCCAGCAGGGAACATCGGGACATGGCGGCACGGATTGGTGCCGTCAGGCCGATAACCCCACACTTCGGCCAGGTTGAACATCTTGCGCAGGATGCTGAACGCCTTGTTCGCCTCGGTCTGCTTGTACGAAAGCTTTTCCATCAGTCCGGCAACGTCAGGCCGTTTCACGTCGTGAACCTTCTTACGGCCCAGCAGAGGGATGATGCAGCGGTTGATGACGCCTTGATAGCCGACTCGGGTGCTGGGCTTGTTGCGTTTCTTGGAGTAGTCCTCCATGAACTTCTTGCACAACTCCTCAACAGTAGGCGCCTTACGAGCCTCGGTCTTGGCTGCACCCGGATCGCCGCCCCGGCGTACCTGGGCCAGCCACTCCTGCGCCAGCGAACGGGCCTGCTCGACGGTCAGTTCGCCGTACTGGCCAAGCGCAGGTTTGCGGCGCTCTCCAGCATTTGTACGATACTGAAGCATGAACACCTTGCGACCGGCCGGTGTGATCTTGCACAGAAAGCCGGGAACAAGCGTGTCGCGCAACTCAATGGGCTGCGCCTGGGGTTGTGCCGCATCGACGGCAGATTTGGTGAGTTTTATCTTAGCCATAGCTGACTCCTTCTTTAAAAGACCCGTTTCCAGGAGCCTGTTAGGAGCCAAGCGGTCGGAAGCCGGGTCAAGTTTCGGAAAGCACCGGCATATGATGAATTAGCCTAAGTTATTGATAAACCTGCTGTAGCGGGCTTAGGCGTAGTCCAGCGAAGTTCGGTGCTGGAGTCATGGTGAAATAAAAAATTCCTTTCGGGATTTGCGCCTCACGCAGGCACGCGGATTGATGTCAACAACAGTCGAACAGGCAGCTTTCAAATGAGCCATTAGCTGTTCATGAATTTTGGTGTTGAACTAAAGAAACGTCAGATATTGGCCATAAAACCGATGCCGCGTGATTTTGTTCTATTAGAAGCAATCGTTACGTCCTTCGGGATCACAACTATTGGTCGCTTATTTGCTGGAGAACGCTGAACAGCATTTGCCAAAGCATTTTCTAATTGGATGCGTACCAATCGAGGTGAAAGAGTAGAAAGTTTATCGATAACTTTTTTATCCAGTTTCGTAGCGAAATGCTTGCCCCAAGCATTCATATTTAAAAGTTCGTCATAAATTGAACAAATAATCGCTCTCGCTTGAGCTGTCGTTGGAGGATGAATGGCAATTTCAATCATTCGAGAGCGAATAGGCTCAGGGATTTGTTCTGGATAATTAGCAGAAGCGATCCAAATAACGAAGCTCACATCAAAAGGAATTTCCAAATATTCATCAACAAAGTGTTTTGCAGTGTGCCGTTCAAGTAGCCCATACATTGGCCCGAGAGGATTGTGGCGTGAATCGGTGGTTACTTTATCAATTTCGTCGAGCATAAAAATTGGGTTGGCATAGGTACTTTTGCGAATACTCTTGCTAACAAAACCCGGCTTGCTATCCATCCAACTGCTATATCCTCCAGCCACAACGAAACTAGATGAAACTGATGCAAAATCCAACGAGAAGAAGTCAGTTCCAAGCACAGCGGCCAGTTCAGAGATAAATCTTGTTTTACCTACACCTGGTGGGCCTGTAAGAAGAAGTGGAGGGATGTAGAGCGTCTTGGGGTCTTCTAGGCCGCTTAAACATAGCGTGCTTTTCACCCTAGCAATGACTTCATTGAAATTTCCAAATTTTTCTGCCAAATTTTCAAGTTTGCTGATGATGTCCGAGTTGAACATAGCAAGAGGCTTGTGATCAGATTCTTTTAACAAGTCACGCAATATCATTATTCTATTGCGGTTTGTCTCAGCATCGATTGCTTTAGTTACTGAGGTCTTGTCAAAAATATTAATAACTTGATCTGCTTCATTTGCTTCAGCTTCAGCTTCAGTTTCATTTGAATTCTTACACTCATTTTTAATAAGAGCAGAATTTGGAATAAATTCATTGAAATTTGAATCCATCATGTTTTATCTCCTCAAATGTCTCATTAGCATCATCATAAATACACAAAGTGTATAATTATGGGCAAAAATAACCAGAAGCTGCGTAGCTTTTTGGTTAGTTGTTCATGCGAATATAGTTACACAATGTGTAGTTTTGTGTCAAGGGCGCAATGTTATGAATCGATTAGCGATTCTTGTTTATGGCACAATATGATGATTATGCAGTCAACCACTTAATAACATATGCCCATAACGTCTAAACAACTTAGAAAATTACGCGACAACTTAGGCTTAAGCCGAGAAGAAGCCGCTAAATATATATTCGTTACTCCGCGTACCTGGATGAGCTGGGAATTAGATGAAGCAACAGATAATCATCGTAATATGCCAGAGGGTTTGTTAGAGCTGTTTTGTATTAAAAATAAAATTAAATACACTGTACTTGACAATGGTGTACACATTGTGTAGATTATGCATTGCCCGCTTGACGCGTTTTTTTAAACCTATCTAATACACAATGTGTATATTATTGGAGAGTTACATGGCTGAATATGACGATTTGGTATCTCGTTCCCACATGACTGCGTGGGTCGCAGGATTTATTGATGGGGAAGGTTGTATACATATCTACAAGCAAAAATATAAGTCTCGCTCAACTGGCGAGCATGGCGGCATTACACATTCACTTAGAATTAGTATAGGGCAGAACAACCTAGAAGTTTTAGAGCGGATAATTGATGTTTTGGATATTCATGCAAAGATATTTAAAAACAAAAGAAACATGGGTACAAATAGGCAATGTTACACGCTCCATATTAACGGTAAATATGCGCTTCGAACTATAGAACTAATTAAGCCATACCTTGTTCGTAAGCTTCCTGAAGCGTTAGCGGCGGAAAGATTCTGGGAAGAGGGCCGTAAAGATTTGAAAACCGGCAGAAAGCCTGTGCCAAAAGCGATTATGGATATCCGTGAGTGGTGGTATAACAAGATGCGTAGAATGAAATAAACACATCTTCAACTTGCGCGTTTTGAGTAAAAGATAGGGGAGGTGAGATACTTGGAGTTCACTATAGTTACTCCAGTATCACGCAGTGAAGTTACATATGAGTTACATTGAACAAAAAAGCCTCAGGAGACGAATCTTCTGAGCTTTATAATCATTGGCTCCCCGAGCTGGACTCGAACCAGCGACCCAATGATTAACAGTCATTTGCTCTACCAACTGAGCTATCGGGGAACAGAAAGATGGGTATGATAGAGACTCGAACCGGATGGGTCAAGCCTCTATTAAGTTTTTTTGTTAACCGATAAATTCTGCGATTCTTTGAAGTGCGTTTTGCAGATTTGTTTCGCTGGTAGCAATCGACAAACGGATATGATTTTTCAGACCAAATGCTGTGCCAGGGACGACAGCAACGCCTTTTTCAACCAATAAGGCTTCAGCAAAGTCCATATCGTCTTTTAATTTTGGTTTGTTAACCAACACACCAGTGATGTCCGGGAAGACATAGAAAGTACCGTCGGTTTCCAAAGCGGTGATGCCTGGCATCTTATTCAGCGCTTCAACTACGAAGTCATGGCGCTTTTTGAATTCCACCAACATGGTTTGCACGCAACCTTGATCACCATTAATGCTTCTACAGAAGCCGCTTGCGAAATAGAGGTCGGATTAGAAGTACTTTGCGATTGAATCTTTTTCATCGCGCCAATCAATTGAGCAGGGCCACCGGCATAACCAATACGCCAGCCAGTCATAGAGTAGGCTTTCGATACGCCGTTCATGACGATGGTGCGGTCATATAAGTCAGGACAGACCATGACGATATTGCAAAATGGTTCATCGGCCCAATATATATGTTCATACATATCATCGGTGGCGATAAGAATTTCCGGATATTTACGGAGTACATCGCCCAATGCTTCAAGTTCAGCTCTGGTGTAGGTCATGCCAGTCGGGTTGGAAGGACTGTTGATCACCACTAAACGGGTTTTATCGGTGATTGCGTCTTCAAGTTGTTGTGGGGTGATTTTATAACGTTGATCACGGTCGCCGATGATGATGACTGGTTTGGCATCAGCGAGTAACACCATATCAGGATAAGATACCCAGTAAGGTGCCGGGATAATGACTTCATCGCCAGACTCTAATAAGGCTTGTGCCAGGTTGAAGAAGCTTTGTTTACCGCCACATGAAACCAGAATTTGATTAGCTTCGTAGGTCAAACCATTGTCGCGAGAAAACTTTTTGATAATGGCGTTTTTCAGTTCAGCTGTACCATCAACCGCTGTATATTTGGTCTGGCCTTTGTTAAGTGCTTCGACAGCAGCTTGCTTGATATGATCCGGTGTATCGAAATCTGGTTCACCGGCACCAAGACCAATAATATCTTTACCTTCGGCTCTCAAAGCCGCGGCGCGTGCAGTAATGGCTAAAGTAGGCGAGGGTTTGATGCTTTGTACGCGCTGTGAGAGTTTGATAGTCAAAATCTGTCCTTCGAGAAACGATAAGTAATTAAAAAACCGTAATATTACGACAAAACACGAGCATTGCTAAAGAGTATGAAAAAACAATTTGAATTAGTCAGCGAGTTTGAACCGGCAGGGGATCAACCAACTGCGATTGCGTCGCTGGTTGAGGGATTAAACAGCGGTGAAATGTGGCAGACGCTGTTGGGGGTAACTGGTTCGGGAAAAACCTTCACCATTGCCAATGTTGCGCAAGCAGTGCAGCGTCCAGTTATGGTTTTGGCACCCAATAAAACATTAGCTGCTCAGCTCTATAGTGAAATGAAAGAGTTCTTTCCCAATAACGCGGTGGAATATTTCGTTTCCTACTACGATTACTATCAGCCGGAGGCCTATGTGCCTTCTTCCGATACCTTTATAGATAAAGATGCCTCGGTGAATGAACAGATCGAACAGATGCGTTTATCGGCGACCAAGGCCATGCTGGAGCGACGTGATGCAATTATCGTAGCCAGTGTCTCGTGTATATATGGTTTGGGCGATAAAGATGCTTATCTGGCAATGGTGTTGCATCTAGTTCAAGGTGATGTGATTAATCAGCGTGAGATTTTGCGCCGTTTGGCAGAGTTGCAATATTCCCGCAATGATATTGAATTGTCTCGTGGTACTTATCGGGTTCGCGGGGAAGTCATTGATATTTTCCCGGCAGAATCCGAACGTGATGCGGTTCGAATTGAACTGTTTGATGATGAAGTCGAGCAGATCAGTTATTTCGATCCGTTAACCGGCGAAGTTTTGCAACGGATGAACCGCATTACGATTTACCCTAAAACTCACTATGCCACGCCACGCGAAACCATTCTCGGTGCAGTTGATTCTATTAAAAATGAACTGCGCGAGCGATTAGCTGAATTAAATGAACAAAACAAATTAGTTGAGGCACAGCGATTAGAGCAACGCACCCGTTTTGATATTGAGATGTTATTAGAGTTGGGCTATTGCAACGGTATCGAAAACTACTCACGACATTTATCTACTCGCCAAGCTGGTGAAGCACCGCCAACCTTATTCGATTATCTGCCAGATGATGCGATTCTCATTATTGATGAAAGCCACGTGATGATTCCGCAGATTGGCGCAATGTATAAAGGCGACCGGTCACGTAAAGAAACCTTGGTGAATTATGGTTTCCGTTTACCGTCAGCATTAGATAACAGACCGTTAATGTTTGATGAATGGGAAAAGCTGGCACCCCAGACTATTTTTGTTTCGGCCACACCGGGTAAATATGAAGCTGAACATGCTGGCAATATTGTCGAGCAGGTAGTGCGTCCAACAGGTTTGATCGACCCTGAAGTGGAAATTCGTCCGGTGGGCACACAGGTCGATGATTTACTTTCCGAGATTCATAAACGCACCGCGGTTAACGAACGGGTTTTGGTCACTACATTGACCAAACGTATGTCCGAAGATCTCACTGACTATTTACGTGAGCACAATGTCAAAGTGCGATATCTGCATTCGGATATCGATACGGTTGAACGGATGGAGATTTTACGGGATCTGCGTTTGGGTGAGTTTGATGTATTAATAGGTATCAACTTACTACGTGAAGGTTTGGATATTCCTGAAGTGTCGTTGGTGGCTATTCTGGATGCTGATAAAGAAGGTTTCTTGCGTAGCGACCGATCATTGATTCAGACAATCGGTCGCGCTGCTCGGAATCTGAATGGTAAAGCGATTCTATATGCTGATCAGATAACTGGCTCGATGAAGCGGGCGATTGATGAAACTGATCGACGTCGTGAAAAACAGATTGCCCACAATCTGGAACATGGCATAACACCCAAAGGCATTATCAAATCGATTCGTGGCGGAATGGATGACTCGAAGAGCAAGAAAGAAGAAAATCTGCGATTCGCCCAAGTGGCCGAAGAGCATGCCAAATATGCTTCACTTTCTCCCCAACAATTGGCTAAACGTATTCAACAGATTGAGAGTGCGATGTATAAACATGCACAGAATCTGGAGTTTGAAGAAGCGGCTAAATTACGTGATGAGTTAGAGAAAGTCAGGAAGATGGCGTTGGGGCCTGTACCGGTATAAAGCGCTTGCAAAATATGCCTGACTGCGTATAATTTCGCGCTTCACAGTAGGCACGTAGCTCAGTTGGTTAGAGCACCACCTTGACATGGTGGGGGTCGTTGGTTCGAATCCAATCGTGCCTACCAGATATATACATCAAGCACCTCTTGCAGGTGCTTTTTGGTTTTTAAGGCCTCTCGTATTGGCCACAACCAAGGATATAGCATGATTTCAATTACCCTTCCTGATGGCAGTCAACGCCAGTTCGATCACCCTGTTTCAATTCATGATGTTGCCGCCGATATTGGTGCTGGTTTAGCCCGTGCTGCTTTGGCTGGTAAAGTGAATGGCAAACTCGTCGATACCAATTACATTATTGAAGATGATGCTGAATTAGCCATCATCACCGAACGTGATGAAGAAGGGTTGGATATCATTCGTCATTCAACCTCACATTTGTTAGCTCAAGCGGTAAAACAACTTTATCCGGATGCTCAGGTCACTATCGGCCCAGTCATTGACGATGGTTTTTATTACGACTTTTCTTATTCAAAAGGCTTTACGCCGGAAGATTTGGAAAAGATCGAAAAACGCATGGAAGAGTTGGTTAAGCAAGATCTTGAAGTGGTTCGTGAAGAAGTCACTCGTGATGCTGCAGTGCAAATCTTTCGTGAAATGGGTGAAGAATATAAAGCCCAAATCATTGAAGATATTCCAAAAGACGAAGTACTGTCAGTGTATCGTCAGGGCGAGTTTATGGATTTATGCCGTGGCCCGCATGTACCTAATACTGGAAAACTCAAAGCATTCAAACTGATGAAACTGGCCGGTGCTTACTGGCGTGGTAAATCTGAAAATGAAATGCTACAGCGTATTTACGGTACTGCCTGGTCTGATAAAAAAGATCTGAAAGCTTATTTACATCGTTTAGAAGAAGCAGAAAAACGCGATCACCGTAAACTGGCGAAAAGCCTTGATCTGTTTCATCTACAAGATGAAGCGGCCGGCATGATTTTCTGGCATGACAATGGCTGGCGCATTTATCGCGAAGTGGAAAAATATATTCGTGATGTGTTGGCAAACAATGGTTATCAGGAAGTACGTACTCCACAAGTAGTCGATCGTAGTCTGTGGGAAAAATCCGGTCACTGGGATAAATTTGGCGACATGATTTTCAGCACACATTCTGAAAATCGTGATTACGCAGTTAAACCGATGAACTGCCCGTGTCATATCCAGATTTTTAATCAGGGTCTGAAAAGCTATCGTGACTTACCTTTGCGCATGGCAGAGTTCGGTTCATGTCATCGTAATGAGCCTTCCGGTACCTTGCATGGTTTGATGCGTCTGCGTGGATTCACTCAGGATGATGCGCATATCTTCTGTACTGAAGACCAGATTCAGTCTGAAGTTGCTACCTTTATCGATCTGTTGTTCAACGTCTATGCCGATTTCGGGTTTAACGAGATCATTATCAAATTGTCGACTCGCCCGGAAAATCGGGTGGGCAGTGATGCGGTTTGGGATAAAGCCGAGCATGCACTTGAACAAGCATTAAATGCCAAAGATCTGAACTGGGAACTGCAACCGGGCGAGGGTGCATTCTATGGTCCGAAGATCGAATTCTCCTTAAAAGATTGCCTGGGACGAGTTTGGCAGTGCGGCACCATTCAGGTTGATTTCTCGATGCCAGGCCGTTTGGATGCAACTTATGTGGCCGATGATGGTTCGAAGCAAGTGCCGGTAATGTTGCATCGTGCGATTCTTGGATCACTTGAGCGTTTTATCGGTATACTCATCGAAGAATATGCTGGCGCGTTTCCGGCATGGCTTGCACCTCGTCAGGTTATGGTCATGGGAATTACCGATAAACAGTCAGAATATGTTCAACAAATTGCCCAACAATTGAAAAATCAGGGATTTAGAGCCGATACGGACTTGAGAAATGAAAAGATTGGCTTTAAAATACGCGAGCACACATTGCGGCGCGTACCTTATCTGATCGTTGTTGGGGATCGCGAAGCACAAGAAAATGCCGTGGCAGTACGTACTCGCAAAGGCGAAGATTTAGGCGCTATGTCGCTTGAGAGCTTCGTTTCATTGCTTAAAGAAGACGTTGCTGGCCGCGGTCGAATTATTTTAGAGGATTAAAAACATCGCTACAGATCAAAAAAGGCTGAATTCTGAAATCACAGCCAAAGAAATTCGTGTAACCGATGCAAACGGTGAACAACTAGGCGTTATTTCATTGGCGAGAGCCTTGGAGTTAGCGGAAGAAGCCGAGCTGGATTTGGTGGAGATTGCCCCTCAGGCAGAACCACCAGTGTGCCGTATTATGGATTACGGCAAGTATGTGTTTGAGGCTAATAAACAAAAAGCCATTGCTAAGAAAAAGCAAAAACAGATACAGGTTAAGGAAATAAAATTCCGACCAGGGACGGAAGAGGGTGACTACCAGGTAAAACTACGCAACCTGACACGTTTCCTCGAAGAAGGTAACAAAGCCAAAGTCAGCCTCCGCTTTCGTGGACGTGAGATGGCCCATCAGGACTTAGGATTGAAACTGCTCGAACGAGTAGCTGATGATCTGAAAGAACTGTCGGTTATCGAGCAGCATCCGAAGAAAGAGGGTCGGCAGATGATTATGGTTTTGGCACCAAGTAATAAAAAATAACTATTATTAATTAACAATGCGGAGTTCCAAATGCCAAAATTGAAAAACCATAGCGGTGCGGCGAAGCGTTTCAGACGTACCGGTAGCGGAAAATTTAAACGCGCTCAAGCGTTTACCAGCCATATCCTGACCAAGAAAAGCACTAAGCGGAAACGCCAACTGCGTTCCACGCTGACAATCTGCAAAGCAGATCATTTGTCAGTCCGCAAATTATTGCCTCTTCTATAATTAAGGAATATACCAATGGCTAGAGTTAAACGTGGTGTAACAGCCAGAGCCCGTCATAAAAAAGTTATCGCGCAAGCCAAAGGTTATTATGGCCGTCGCAAGAATGTCTATCGTGTAGCTGTTCAGGCAGTTACTAAAGCCGGTCAATATGCTTACCGTGATCGTCGTCAGAAAAAACGTGTATTCCGTACACTGTGGATTGCGCGTATTAACGCTGCTGCCCGTGAATGTGGAATGTCTTACAGCCGTTTGATTGATGGTCTGAAAAAATCATCTATCCAAATCGATCGTAAAGTATTGGCAGATATTGCTTATCACGATTCTGCTGCGTTTGCTGCTATTGCTGCAAAAGCAAAGGCGGCTTTGGCTAACTAATCTCCCGGTTCGCTTCTGCGAATCTCATTATTAGTTGCACATGAAAGGGCCGTTGATGACGGCCCTTTTTTATTTCTGATTGATCCTCAGGTGGAGGAAATATGGCTGAACTGTCATCGCAGTTATTAGCATTAAAAGATATTGTTGAGGCAGCGAAGACCGCGATTCAAAACGCGACTGATGCTAAAACACTGGATAATGTCCGGGTCGAATATCTGGGTAAGAAAGGTCTGATTACCAAATATGTTAATGAGTTAGGTAATCTCAGTGCTGAAGAACGCCCTCTAATTGGTAAGGAAGTGAATCTGGCCAAGCAGGAAGTTGCTGGTCTGACAGAAGCACGCACCAAAGTTCTAGCCGAACAAGCAATGCATGCCGCATTAGCTGCGGAAACTGTGGATGTCACGTTACCTGGTCGTAATGCTGAGGTGGGTGGTCTGCATCCAGTTACACGGACTCTGCAAAGAATCGAACAATATTTCCGTCAAATCGGCTTTCAAATTGCTGAAGGCCCGGAAATCGAAGACGGTGATCATAACTTTACCGCACTGAATATTCCTGAAAGTCATCCAGCTCGCGCGATGCACGATACCTTTTATTTCAACGCTGAAATGCTGCTGCGTACTCATACCTCACCGGTACAGATCCGGGTGATGGAAGAACAGCAACCGCCGTTACGAATCATTGCACCAGGACGTGTTTATCGTTGTGACTCGGATTTAACGCATACGCCGATGTTCCATCAGGTCGAAGGTTTGATGGTTGATGAGAATGTCAGTTTTACCGATCTCAAAGGTATTCTGGCGGACTTTCTTCAAGCATTTTTCGAAAACCATTGAATGTACGTTTTCGTCCTTCCTATTTTCCGTTTACCGAACCTTCAGCAGAAGCTGATATTGAGTGTGTGATCTGTGGTGGCGAAGGCTGTCGCGTATGTAGTCATACCGGTTGGCTGGAAGTTTTAGGTTGCGGCATGGTGCACCCAAAAGTATTCGAACACGTCAATATTGATAGTGAAAAATATCTGGGTCTGGCATTTGGTATGGGCGTTGAACGTCTGGCGATGCTGCGTTATGGCGTGAATGATCTAAGATTATTTTTTGAGAACGATCTGCGCTTCCTGCGTCAGTTCAAATAGGATAGGAAGTTCGCCATGAAATTAAGCGAAAATTGGCTACGTGAATGGGTAAATCCTGATTTTGACGTGCAGGTGATTGCCGAGAAACTGACTCAAGCGGGTTTGGAAGTTGATTCTGTTTCGCCTGTTGCCGGTGATTTTTCCGGCGTACTGGTTGGTCAAGTGAAATCAGTTGTCCCGCATCCGGATGCCGACAAATTGCGGGTTTGTGAAGTGGATGTTGCTGCTGATGAATTACTGCACATTGTTTGTGGTGCCAGCAATGTTCGAGAGGGTTTGAAAATTCCAGTTGCTGTTATCGGTGCTGTGTTGCCAGGTGATTTCAAAATCAAACAAGCCAAACTGCGCGGTGAGCCTTCATTTGGCATGTTGTGTTCGGCTAAAGAACTTGGCTTGGCAGAATCCTCTGAAGGTCTGCTGGAGTTATCGGGAGACGCTCCAGTTGGTAAGGACATCCGTGATTACCTGGCATTAAATGATTTCACTATCGAAGTTGACTTAACGCCTAATCGCAGTGATTGCCTTGGGGTTGCCGGTATTGCCCGTGAACTGGGTGTGATTAGTCGCACCAATCTGACTCCGGTCATGATTAACGATGTCGCTGCGACTATTCAGACAGCATTTCCGGTTTCAGTTGAAGCTACACAAGCCTGTCCGAATTATATTGGCCGGGTGATTGAGAATATTAATCCAAATGCTAAAACCCCATTGTGGATGCAGGAAAAACTGCGTCGTAGTGGCTTGCGTAGTATCAGTCCAGTTGTCGATATCACCAATTATGTGATGCTTGAACTTGGTCAGCCAATGCATGCTTTTGATCTGCAAAAATTACAGCAGTCCATTACCGTGCGTTTTGCTAAAGCCAATGAAAAACTAGCTTTGTTGGATGGTCAGGAAGTTGAGATTGCTGAACAAACTCTGATCATTGCAGACGCATCTGGACCCTTGGCACTGGCAGGCATTATGGGCGGTGAAGCGTCAGCTGTAGATTCTGCTACAAGTTCATTGTTCCTTGAAGCGGCTTTTTTTGCTCCGGATGCTATCGCCGGTCAAGCTAGAAGTTATGGATTGCATACTGATTCATCTCATCGGTTTGAGCGTGGTGTTGATCCCGAATTGGCACAACAAGCAATGCAACGTGCCACCAGCTTGATTCTGGAGATTGTCGGTGGTCAGGCAGGCCCACTTACTGTGGTCAGTGAAGAAAGTGCATTACCAGAAACGCCACAAATCCTACTACGTGCAAATCGTATTAAACGCGTATTGGGAATTGAGCTGGAAGCTGCTGAAGTTGAAGAACAACTGACACGGTTGGGGCTGGAAGTTACGCAAGTTAGAGAAGGCTGGCTGGTTATTGTGCCAAGTTTCCGGTTTGATATTAATATCGAAGTCGATTTGATTGAAGAATTGGGACGTCTGTATGGCTATGATCGTTTGCCGCAAACCCGCCCTGAAATCAGTGTATTACCTGGCGCAATTTCCGAAAAACAATTGGCGACCGAGCGCTTACAAAATTTATTGGTAGATCGTGGTTATTTTGAAGCTATTACCTACAGCTTTGTTGATCCAACATTACAAAAACACTTCGCTGATAGTGAAGCTGAACCTATCAAGTTAGCCAATCCGATTTCGGCTGATTTGTCGGTCATGCGGCATTCATTGTGGCCTGGTTTAGTACAGGCGATGGTTTATAACCTGAATCGCCAGCAGGAGCGGGTGCGCTTGTTTGAGGTTGGACGAGTGTTTCGTGGTGAACTAGCCAATATTGACCAACAGCAATGTATTGGTGGTCTGGTTTACGGTGATTTAAAACCAGAACAATGGTCTGAAACAAACCGTAAGGTTGATTTTTTTGATGTTAAAGCCGATGTTGAAGCGTTATTAGCCTTAGGTAATGGTAGCGTTGAATATCGTGTCGAAGCTCATCCAGCTTTACACCCAGGCCAATCCGCGCGCATCTATCAAGATGGAAAAGCTGTGGGTTGGATCGGTGCCTTACATCCAAAACTGAATAAGCCATTAGGCTTTACTGGTAAAGCGTATGTTTTTGAATTGGCGTTAACGGTTTGTTTGCAATCCGCCATTCCAAAATTTACCGCTTTGTCACGTTATCCTGCCATTCGCAGAGATCTCGCTTTAGTCGTCGACAATTCCGTTGTGGCCTTTGAAATTGAGCATTGCCTGAAAGGCATTGAGTCTGATATTCTTAAGTCAATTCAATTGTTTGACGTTTATTCTGGAGATGGTGTCGAGCTTGGCAAGAAGAGTATTGCGGTCGCCTTCCATCTCCAGCATGGTGAGCGAACCATGACCGACGATGAAGTCGATGCATTAATGCTGCAAATAACCAACAAACTGCAAAGTGAGTTGGGTGCAGTGGTCAGAACCTAACGTCGGTTCAATAATAAGAATAGAGGTAAAGAATGGCACTCACAAAAGCCGATATGACTGAACAACTTTATGAAGAGTTGGGTTTTAATAAACGCGAAGCAAAAGAGCTGGTCGAAATGTTCTTTGAAGAAATCCGTGGCGCACTTGAAGAAGGTGATCAGGTGAAGCTTTCTGGATTTGGTAATTTTGAACTGCGCGACAAAAATGAACGGCCTGGCCGTAACCCGAAAACGGGTGAAGAAATTCCAATCACCGCCCGTCGTGTCGTTACTTTCCGTCCTGGCCAAAAACTGAAAGCAAGGGTGGACAGTTATGCTCGAGGCGAGTAACAACAACGAATTACCGGCGATTCCTGGTAAACGCTACTTTACCATTGGTGAAGTCAGCGAATTATGTGGGGTTAAACCTCATGTTTTACGCTACTGGGAACAGGAATTTACCCAGCTTAAACCGGTAAAACGCCGTGGTAACCGTCGTTATTACCAACGCCATGATGTAGTTTTGATCCGTGAGATTCGTGGTCTGCTTTATGAACAAGGTTTTACCATTGGCGGTGCACGCCAACAACTGGAAACCGAGCATAAACCCGAAGCAGCTCATAGCGATGAAAACCGCAAACATCTGATTGATGAAATGCTGAAAGAGCTGGAACAAATTCGTACGATTCTGGCTTAATACGCTATAATTTCACTGTTTTGTTGCTTGTCGGGGCATGGCGCAGCCTGGTAGCGCACTTGCCTGGGGGGCAAGGGGTCACAGGTTCAAATCCTGTTGTCCCGACCATTAGCAACTTAAGGGCTTGTTTATCTTTCATCTCCGCCTCTGTTGTGAGCTGAAAAAGCGGCAATCAAGGCACGAGGAGCGCCTTTTAGTTGTTCTAAATAAGTGACGAGCAACGCAGAGTGGCGCTTTTTCAGTCACAACCCGAAGGGCTGGGACTATTTTTGCGACCGCCCGCGTTGTCAATCACTTATGTAGGAAGGCTACACTGCGTGCTTTCCGCCTTGTCGGACACAAAAATAGCCGCCAGCAGTGGTGGATATGAAAGATCAACAAGCCCTGATATCATCACAACGCTCTTAATGGGCGTTGTTTTGTTTCTGCCGTTTGAAAATCTCAGGATCCTACTATGCAATTCAATACCCTTGGTAATAGCGATTTAACTGTCAGCCAGATTTGTCTCGGCACCATGACCTATGGCGAGCAGAACACACAGCAGGAAGCTTTTGAACAGCTTGATTACGCTATAGCACAGGGTATTAACTTCATTGATACAGCTGAGCTGTATGCGATTCCTCCAAAAGCTGAAACTTATGGTGCCACTGAAGCGATTATTGGTAATTGGCTAGCAAAACGTGGTCGTCGTGATGATCTTGTACTTGCCAGTAAAATTGCTGGGCCTGGTGCTGATTGGGTGGGGCATATCCGTCAGGGTAAATCACGATTTGATGATAAAAATATCAGCGAAGCGTTAGATAACAGCTTGCAACGTTTGCAAACCGATTACTTGGATTTATATCAATTACATTGGCCGGAGCGACAAACTAATTATTTTGGCAAATTAGGTTATCAGCCAGATCCTGATGAGCATACTATGACGCCCGTGATTGAAACTTTGCAGGCACTGGAAAAGCAGATCCAAGCCGGCAAAATTCGCTACATCGGTTTATCCAATGAAACGCCCTGGGGATTGATGCAATTTATTTCGGTGGCTAAAGCGATGAATTTACCGCTGATAGCATCCGTGCAAAATCCATATAGTTTGTTAAATCGCAGCTATGAGATTGGCTGTGCGGAAATCAGCTATCGAGAGAACGTACCATTATTGGCATATTCTCCACTGGGGTTTGGTGTATTAACAGGTAAGTATCTAAAAAATGATGCTCCTGCCACAGCCAGAATGAGTTTGTGGCCTCACTATGCCCGTTACAGCAATCCGCAAGCAGTAAAAGCAACCCAAGCTTATGTGGATTTAGCGAAACAACATCAACTGGATCCTGCGCAAATGGCACTGGCCTATGTCAATAGTCGACCTTTTGTTGCTGCAACTATCATTGGTGCGACTAATATGCAGCAATTGCATGCCAATATCACTAGTGAGCAATTAACGCTTTCCAATGAAGTTGTTACAGCGATTGAAGATATCCATAAAGCGATTCCCAATCCCGCTCCATAACTTACCTGCCAGAAATGTGCGCTAGCTCAGGTTAAAGCAAATACCGCTATGGTAATTTATCGTCTTTTGTAAATACTGCTGATATAAACTGCCGCTGAGTCTACGTGCACTTTCTTATATCAGTATTTCTAAGCTGAGAATTTCGGGTATCTAGCAACATGGATAGTCAATCACTATATACCGTGCTTATCGTCGATGACGATCCTGTCACTCGCCTGTTAATGAAACAAGCACTTAAAGATCCGACTTTATCCATTATTGAAGCAGAAAGCGGCGAACAGGCGATAAAACTATTTTCCGAGTATTTACCTGATATTGCGTTGCTGGATGTATCCATGCCGGGCATGGATGGCTTTACCTGTTGCCGTCAATTACGACTGCTACCCAAAGGTCAACAAACAGCAATCGTGATGGTGACTGTTCATGATAAAGCTGAAGATATTGAGAAAGCATTTGACGCTGGGGCTACGGATTTCCTTACTAAACCCTTCAAGTGGCCATTATTTGCCCATCGGGTTCGTTATATTCTCAAAGCTAACAGTACGTTACGTGAACTCAGCCTGAGTCGTTCTAAACTGGCTAAGGCCCAAGCTATTGCCAATCTGATTTATTGGGAATGGGATTTTAAGCAAAAGACATTTGAATGCAGTGTCAATCTGTATCAGTTATTAGGCATACAAAATACCTCGCAAGCCATTTCATTCAAACACATTCTTCGTCATATTTTTCCTGATGACAGACCTTTATTTAAACAGGCTTTGCGCCGTGCCATTCAGCAGAAACATGCCTACGACATTGAATATCGAATTCAGACCGATAATGGGCAGTTGTTTTATTTACATGAACGAACAGAAATAAATCAGGATTTCGATGGTTGGAAAATCATTGGTACTCTGCAGGACATCACTTCACTCAAACAATCAGAACAGGAAATCGCCTATTTCACCTATTACGATACGTTGACTGATTTACCGAATAGACGTTTGTTTATCGAACAATTGGAAACGGCTATCGCCCGCGCACGCCATAAACAACATTCGTTAACGCTAATGTTTATCGATCTAGATCACTTTAAACATATTAACGATACCTATGGTCATCAAGTTGGGGATGCGTTGTTATGTGAGGCTGCAGCAAGGATAAAGGATTGTCTTCGTGATGCAGATTTAATCGCGGTGAGCAAAGATAAAGATGATCGCGTAGCGCGTTTTGCCGGTGATGAATTCACCGTCATGTTAACCAATATTGATAATGTGGATGTGCTGGCAAATATTGCCCAGCGGATTGTGGCGAAATTTGAAAAATCCTTCGACATCAATGGGCTCAATGTATACAGCACTGTTAGTATCGGTATCGCTATCTTTCCGGAAGATGGTGATGACGTTCAGGCATTGATGCAGCATGCTGATGTGGCAATGAACCATGCTAAAGAGTTAGGTCGCAATAATTACCAGTTTTTCTCAGCAGAAATGAATGATTATCTTTTTGAGCGTTTGCAAACCGAACAGGATCTGCGCCAAGCTCTGAAACGTAATGAATTCTTATTGTTTTATCAGCCACAGATTGATGTCAAAACCCAACGAATTATTGGATTTGAAGCGTTATTACGGTGGCTGCATCCAGTTAAGGGATTACTCGGACCATTAACTTTTATAGATGTGGCTGAAAAGACTAGTTTGATTATAGCCATTGGTGAGTGGGTGTTAAATCAAGCCTGTTTGCAAACGTATCAATGGCAACAACAATTCAACAACAACTGGCGAGTATCGGTGAATTTGTCTGCCATGCAGTTTAATCAGCAGCTGTTACTTGAACAGGTAGGGCAATCTTTGCAGGCATCTGGTTTACCTGCAGCTTCACTTGAGCTGGAAATAACTGAAACTGCGATGCTTAAAGACATAATGGAAACAATTCCATTATTAACCGCGTTAAAAGAAATGGGTGTGGGACTGGCAATTGATGATTTTGGCACCGGCTATTCATCATTGAGCTATTTAAAAAACTTCCCCATTAATACGCTGAAAATTGATAAAAGCTTTGTTGATGAAATCGTCGATAATCCTAAAGATGCAGCTATTGCCCGAACCATCGTTCAACTGGCAGAAAACCTTGGTCTGAGAACCATTGCCGAAGGTGTAGAAACGCTTGAGCAGGTAGAAATGCTGACCACCATGGGGTGCCAGGAGTTACAAGGATATTACTTTAGCAAACCGCTTCCTGTGGGTGAGGTTGAACGTCTTTTGGCAAATGGCAATGAACTGAAAAAAGCTTAACGTTTTTTGGTTGGCATTTTGACTATATCCTGTTCATCTTCATAACGATCCAGCATACCAATATCCAAAACTGGTGAAGCGTCAATATGCTGGGCATCCATCATTTGTGCAACACGCTTTAAGGCGGACATAATCATCGCCTGTTCCCATTCATCTAATTTACTGAATTCACGGGTAAAACGATCCTGCAATGGAATCGGTGCACTTTTAAGCGTTTCTGTCGCAGCCTCAGTCAAATAGGCATGTACTTTACGTTTATCAGATTGAGAACGCTGACGATAAACCAGTCCACGTTTTTCCAGTCGATCCAATATTGTCGTTACCGTAGCCTGACTTAAACTCATTTCCTGAGCCAACTCCCCAATAGTCACTTGTCCTTTATCACGCAGAGTTTGTAATAAAAGGATCTGCGGCGCAGTTAGCCCAGTAGTTTTGGCCAAATATTTGGAATGTAGATCAGTGGCGCGGATAACCCGGCGCAATGCAATAAGCACTTCTTCAATATGATTCAACAGGTGTTCCCTTTGCTCTTTATTTAGACCAAGTGCGTCGATAGTTTCAGTATTAATTTGAATTGAATTCAACATATTTTCCCACGTTTTTAAATAAATAGTTCAACTTGGGGCAGACCGCTTTTCTTGTTGTATTGGCTGAAAGCCAGTGTTACATGAAGCTTTTTTTAAAGCTCTCAAACTATAAATCAGTTTAAAAAGTGGTCTGGACTTTTAATTTGTTTAGTGTACTATATATTTAGATTCTGTCATCTGCAAGTCATAAATATATGATTATATTAATTAAAGGCAATATTGGCGGGGTTTAAGAGTTTTTATATCTCACTAAGTATTTAGTGCCATAAACATTAGAGTTGATTGTAAATATGACCCAGGTTAATCCAGCACCTTTATCTATCGAGTTGATGCAACCAACGGCAGAGTTGGGTGCGGCTGTACACAAACTTATTTCTGAATGTCCGCCATTGGATACCAATTCAATGTATTGCAACTTGTTGCAAAGCAGTCATTTTGCTGAAACAGCGGTTGCTGCTGTGCTTGACGATGAACTGGTTGGGTTCATTTCCGGCTATCGCATTCCAAAACGCCCCGAGACATTATTTGTGTGGCAGGTTGCAGTTGCTGAAAAGGCTCGAGGACAAGGACTTGCAGGACGAATGCTTAAAGAAATTCTGTCGCGTGAACAAAACCGCGATATCAAACGCATTGAAACTACGATAACCCCTGATAACAAAGCGTCATGGGGATTATTTGAAAGTCTGGCTCGTAAGCTGGATACCGAAATTAGCAGCAGTGTGATGTTTGATCGCCACCAACATTTTGCCAATCAGCATGATACTGAAATGTTAGTCAAAGTCGGACCGTTTAAACCCATAGCGTAATTAACAATTAATACCGAATTCAGGTCAGCGATGGCCTCAATTTTCACAGGAGAGAAAAGCGAATGAAAATTTTTGAAGAGATCGAATCAGAAGTGCGTTCATATGCCCGCGCGTTCCCTCGTTTATTTGACAAGGCCCAAGGCGAGTTGATTTACGATGATGATGGCAACCAATACATCGACTTCCTCGCTGGCGCCGGTTCACTGAACTATGGCCATAATCATCCGATTTTCAAAGAAAAACTGATTGAATACATCCAACGTGATGGTATTACTCAGGGCTTGGATTTACATACACGTGCCAAGGGTGAATTCCTGGAAAGTTTTAACGAGAATATTTTAAAGCCGCGTGATCTTGAGTATGTCGTTATGTTTACCGGCCCGACCGGTACCAATGCCGTAGAAGCTGCACTGAAAATTGCTCGCAAGAAAACTGGCCGTGAAAATATCATTTCCTTCACCAATGGTTGGCATGGTCAGAGTTTAGGTGCTTTATCGGTTACCGGTAACTCTACCCATCGCGGTGGTGCAGGTATTGCCTTGCATGGTTCAACCAGAATTCCTTATGACGGTTATTTAGGCGATGATTTTGATACTACTAATCTGCTCGACAAGATGTTGTCTGATTCCAGCAGTGGTGTTGATAAGCCAGCCGCAGTAATTGTCGAAACCGTTCAGGGTGAGGGCGGTATTAATGCTGCTTCAATGAACTGGTTACAAAGTCTTTCAGAGATCTGCAAACGCCATGATGTATTGCTGATTGTGGATGATATTCAGGCTGGTTGTGGCCGTACCGGTACCTTCTTCAGTTTTGAAGAAGCTGGCATTTATCCTGATATTGTCACCTTATCGAAATCATTAAGTGGTTATGGCTTGCCATTTGCCATTGTGTTGATGAAACCGGAAGTCGATCAATGGTCTCCAGGTGAACATAACGGTACATTCCGTGGCAATAATCATGCGTTTGTTACCGCAAAAGCTGCTATCGATCATTTCTGGAAAGACGATAAATTTGCCAAAGAAGTGCAGCGTAAAGGCCAGTATATTGCTGACCGAGTAGATGCCATTGTGGCGAAATACGGTGAAGGTAACTTCAACTCACATGGCCGAGGAATGTTCCGTGGTATCAATTGTGTCAGTGGTGAATTAGCTGGCCAGATTACCCGTAAATGTTTCCAAAACGGTCTGATTATTGAAACCAGTGGTGCTGATGATCATGTCGTTAAGTTCTTATGTCCGCTGACCATCACCGATGAAAACCTGAAAAAAGGTATCGATATTCTGGAGAAAGCGATTAAAGAAGTCTGTGATAAAGCAGACAGCATTCCGGAAGAAAAAGACTTTTTTGAAGGTGATTACTCTGTCAGTGATGAAGCCAGTAAATCCGATACGTTTGAACCTGCCAGCAAAAAAGTAGCAAGTTAATCAGCTCGGCATTATCTATCTTCACAATCCAGTGATCGGTTTTCCGATCACTGGCTGTTGAAAAGCATTTATAGAGGACAAAACATGATCGTCAGACAATTACAAGAAGCTCAACAAACCTCTCGCCGTATCGTTTCACCGGATGGTAATTGGGAGAGTACTCGCATGTTATTGAAAGATGACAATATGGGTTATTCATTCCATATCACCACTATTTATGCTGGTGCTGATTTCCGTATGCATTATCAGAATCATTTGGAATCGGTGTATTGCATCAGTGGTGAAGGGGAAGTGGAAACGCTGGATGATGGCAAGGTCTACAAAATCACACCAGGTACCTTATATAACCTTGATCAGCATGATCGCCACATCCTGCGTGCGTTTAAAGAACTGCATCTGGCCTGTGTGTTCAACCCGCCATTGAATGGTAAAGAAGTTCATAACGCTGAAGGTGCCTATGAATTAGATGCCGAAGCGGTAACTGAATAACAGGCAATGCACCCTTTCCGGTTTAGCCCGGAGTACAACGAATTAACAGAGAGTAGATATGCAATTTCATACGGTAGAAAAAATAGGTGGCACCTCAATGAGCGACTATGTCGCGGTGCGCGACAATATTATTCTTAAACCGGTTCATAACGAGTCAATTTACAATCGTGTTTTTGTTGTTTCAGCGTATGGTGGTATTACTAATCTGCTGCTAGAGCACAAGAAAAATGGCACATCAGGTGTCTATGCAGAGTTCGCCAACAGCTTGAATGATGACAGCTGGATTGAGGCAATGGAAAAGCTCAAGCAAGAGATTTTTGCCATCAATCAACAATTGTTCAACGATAAAAAAACATTAAAACAAGCCAATGAGTTTATTGGTGAACGGCTTGAAGACGCCGAACGGGTACTGGCAGATTTACAACGTCTCTGTCAGCACGGTCACTTTGCCTTGGATATGCATCTGGCAACAGTACGTGAAATGCTGGCCAGCATCGGTGAAGCGCACAGTGCCTGGAATACGGCCACCTTATTGAAAAAAGACAAGATCAATGCCCGTTATGTTGATTTGACAGGATGGCAGACCGACAAGCACATGAAACTTGATGAGCGCATTGATAAGGCTTTTGCTGAAATTGATTTGAGCAAAGAATTACCCATCGTCACCGGTTATGCCCACAGCGATGATGGTCTGATGTCGACCTTTGATCGCGGCTACAGTGAAATGACATTCAGCCGTATTGCTGTATTAACCAATGCCAATGAAGCGATTATTCATAAAGAGTTTCATTTAAGCAGTGCCGATCCACGTCTGGTAGGTGAAGACAATGCAGTGCCGATTGGCCGGACCAATTACGATGTGGCTGATCAGCTGGCTAATCTGGGCATGGAGGCTATTCATCCCAAAGCGGCCAAAGGTTTGCGGCAGAATAATATTCCGTTAAGGGTGCGTAATACCTTCGAACCAGAGCACGCAGGCACATTGATTACGGGCGATTACATCAGCAGCAAGCCTTGTGTGGAGATTATCGCTGGATGCAAACACGTTTATGCGTTTGAATTATTCGATCAGGATATGGCAGGAAATATTGATGTTTATGATCGTGAAATTCTGGCACAAATACGCAAAAATAAAGCACATATCATTTCCAAAGATATCAATGCCAACACCATTACCCATTATCTTTCAGCTAGCCTGAAGAATATCCGCCGTATTCGTGAAGCATTGCAGGAGCAGTTTCCAGAAGCCGAAATCAATCAGCAGAAAGTGGCGATTGTTTCAGCGATTGGCAGTGATATGAAAATCCCCGGCATTCTGGCACGTACCGTCAGTGCTTTAGCTGAGAAAAATATCAGCGTACTGGCTATGCATCAGTCAATGCGTCAGGTAGATATGCAATTTATTATCGATGAAGACGACTATGCCGATGCGATCAAAAATCTGCACAGCTATTTAGTAGAGGTTCATGATCACGGCAGAGCCATATGCCTGGCATCTTAATTGTTGTATGTACGATGTGTTGCACAACTGACAAATGACTAGTTAGAACAGGATTGCAGAAGTTTTTATCTTGTTGCTTAATTCACTAAAACCCG
>NZ_SSXS01000016.1:0-13116 GCF_004832235.1 Methylophaga sp. SB9B | reverse complement strand
CATGATCACGGCAGAGCCATATGCCTGGCATCTTAATTGTTGTATGTACGATGTGTTGCACAACTGACAAATGACTAGTTAGAACAGGATTGCAGAAGTTTTTATCTTGTTGCTTAATTCACTAAAACCCGCCTGATGGCGGGTTTAGTTTTTCAGGCCAGCTAGTAGATCATTTTTCATCCGTTTACTGAACGGATCCTGGCCAAACCAGATATCAAAATAGACTTCGCCAAGTTGTGTGTTGTCACTATGGCTAAGCTGCTGACCATTTTTAAATAACATCAGACCAGCCTCGGATGAAAAGCGTATATCAAAACGATCGCCTTGTTTTGCTTCCTGATAGCCAGCATTAAAGTCGATCAAAGCAGTTTCAATGGCATCGAAAGTCTTTGCATCAATATTGCGCTTAAGCAATTCCACAGAAGATTTTTGAAAGTCTTCTGCATCAAAACTGCGTTTATAAATAAATGAGAGCTGCAATGGCTGGCTGGTGAGATCGCTGTCATCTGTGCACTGTTGCCGATATAACGCGACATCACCAAGGTTAAATACCATGACCCTGATAGGCACAGCCGAACATTGTTGCAGTACGCTATTATCAAAAGGAATTTCCGATTCAAAGCTATTGGCGCTGGCCAGCTGAAATGGTAAGAGTAATGACCATAAAACCAGTTTCTTTTTCATAATTGATTCCGGATTTTTCTCAGCGAATAACCAATAATTGGCAGATATTGATAAAAGCCATCAACGCCATCCCAAAAATCCTGATGCAGGATAATTTTGCCATCCTTATCAAAGCGTAATTGACTGATGCCTATCGATTCACTATCTATTTTTTTACCCATGACCGAAAACTGCATTCGCATCACCCAACGCACATAAATATCCTGTTTACTCATCGCGATATCTTCGATCTTTACCTCAAGCCGATCTACTTGTTGACCGGTATGCTGCATGTAATCAATCAGTTCATTTCTATTAGTGATGGTACGAAAGGTATCATTGAAGTAGAGCGTTTCGGCGTATGTTTCGTTGATAATGGATGCCACATCTCCGTGTTGGACTTGATTAAATACTTCGATAAAACCTTTAACTGCTTCAACATCATTTTGTAGGGCAACCCCCTCAACGGAGAGCGCTTTTCGATAGTCTTCTATATAGGCACTTTGCATGGCATTACTGCTACAGGCTGATAACAAAATTAAAAACGGCAATAACCACGATAATCTCGATTGAACACTTTTTTTGAGCATGGTGATATTTCCGTTTCACTATTAAGCGTATCTCATCAGAACGTATTACCTGTGAAAACGGGGTGAAGAGGGTTCAGTAATTCTTCACATCCAATTCACACTTTGCTGATTAAGCTCAACACACCGAAAAAGAGATACTTCATGAAATCAATTCGAAAATGGTTTGACAATGGTGAAACCAATTTTTCCGCTCAATCTGCTGACACTGCAGATGCTGGTATTGACTGGTTAAGAGTTATTCCGTTTATTGTGTTACATCTGGCTTGCCTGTCGGTATTTATGGTTGGTGTTTCCAGCGCGGCGGTTGTCACGGCTGTGGTTTTATATATTGTCAGAATGTTCGCTATCACCGCGTTTTATCATCGGTATTTTGCCCACAAAGCTTTTAAAACCTCTCGACCGGTACAATTTGTCTTTGCTTTAATCGGGGCCAGTGCCACTCAACGCGGACCGTTATGGTGGGCAGCACATCATCGTCAACACCATCGTCATGCAGACCAAGCTGCTGATCCGCATTCACCGAAACAAGGTTTTTTATGGAGTCATATGGGGTGGTTTTTGTCAGGAAAACATTATCAGGCAGACTACAGGTTGGTTCCAGATTGGCAGCGTTTTGCAGAATTACGTTGGTTGGATCGCTTTGATTTGACGGTTCCTGTGTTACTTGCAGTAGCGTTATTTATTTTTGGCATGCTACTGGAAAGATTTGCTCCTGGCCTTGGTACTAACGGTTGGCAGATGTTGGTTTGGGGCTATTTTATTTCAACAGTGGTATTGCTACATGCCACTTTGCTAATCAATTCCATGGCCCATCGTGTCGGCAAAAAACGTTACCAAACCGGTGATGAGAGTCGTAATAATTTTGTTCTGGCATTACTGACATTAGGTGAGGGTTGGCATAATAACCATCATCATTATCCGGTTTCAGCCAGACAAGGGTTTTATTGGTGGGAAGTTGATTTCAGTTATTACTTTTTAAAACTTATGCAAAAGGCTGGACTAATTTGGGACGTCAAAACCGTTCCCCTGCACAAACGCGAAAGTAATAAAATGCTCAATGAGGCCGGGGTATGAAAATAGCGGTTGTCGGTGCCGGGATCTCCGGCTTGGCTTCGGCGTATTATCTGGCAAAACATCACGATGTAACGGTATTTGAAGCCAGTAATTATCTGGGCGGGCATACCGATACGCATTCAGTGGAAGTTGCTGGAAAAGCGTTAAATGTCGATACAGGGTTCATTGTGTTCAATGAACAAAATTATCCAAATTTTAGTCAGCTTTTGACTGAACTTGGTGTGGAAAGTCAGCCGACAGCAATGAGTTTTAGTGTCAGCAATGCAAAATCAGGTTTGGAATATAACGCGACCGATTTAAACAAATTATTCTGTCAAAGACGTAATCTGTTTAACCCACGTTTTTATCGGATGCTTTGGGACCTGGTGCGCTTTTATCGCGAAGCACCATCATTGTTAGAAGAAAATGATGATGGATTAACGCTAGGCCAGTATCTGACTATTAATAATTACAGTGATATTTTCATTAATGATCATTTAATCCCGATGGCCTGTGCTTTATGGTCAGGACCAAGCCTGTCAGTAGTTGATTTTCCGGCGCATTATTTCATTCGTTTTATGCACAACCATCATATGTTGTCCCTGACGAATAGACCTCAGTGGCGCGTTGTTAAGGGTGGATCCAAATCTTATGTTGATGCACTGGTGCGTCAAACGGATGCTGAATTTATAACAGGTTCACCAGTACATCGTATCGAACGACATCTACAGGGCGTGACCTTAACCGTCCACGGTGAAAAACGCCATTTTGATAAAGTCATCATTGCGGCACATGCTGATCAAGCATTACGTATGCTGGATCAGCCAAGTGAAACGGAAGTGGCGGTGTTAGGCAGCATCGACTTTCAGGAAAATGAAATGCATCTGCATACCGATATAAGTTTATTGCCGAAAAACTCTCAGGCATGGGCCAGCTGGAATGTGCGTGTTGGTCCGGAATTACAGCAGCAGTGTACGGTGAGTTATCACATGAATACGCTGCAGAGTCTGACGACGTCAGAACAACTGATTGTCTCACTTAACTCCGCTCGTTTAATTGATCCGAAAAAAGTGCTGGTACATCGCCATTATGCACATCCAATTTATAACCAGTCGACCTTAAATTCCCAACGACGTTGGCATGAAGTAACGGATCTGCAGCATACGTTTTATTGTGGTGCTTATTGGGGCTGGGGTTTCCATGAAGACGGTGTAAATAGTGCTCTGCGAGTTATCCAGGCAATTGAGCAAACCCAGCAAGGAGTTGCCAATGTTGCCTGATGGAATTTACCGTGGCTGGGTGCATCATCAGCGACATTTACCAAAAAATCATGAGTTTCAGTACCCCTTGGCGATGCTGATGCTGGATTTGGATGAATTGCAGACGCATTTTAAACGCTCACGTTTCTGGTCACTGGAACGATTCAATCTGATCAGTTTTTATCGTAAAGATTACCTGCAGTCTGATCAGGCTGATTTAAAAAAGGCTGTCGAGGAAATAATTCAACAACGTAGCGGAGAGTCTTTTTCTGGCAAGGTAAAGATCTTCACTCATCCCAGATATCTGGGGCTTATTTTTAATCCGGTGACTTTTTATTTCTGTGTCGATCAGGATCAACTCAAGTTTATTGTGGCTGAAATTAACAATACACCTTGGAATGAACGGCATGCCTATGTTTTAAAAGTCGATCAGCAACAGACCCAGCCCTGGCACTTTGATTTTGACAAGCAGTTTCATATTTCGCCATTTATGCCGATGGATATTCAGTATCACTGGCGTTTCAAGTTGGATAATGATGCCGTCAACATAAATATGGTGTTATTTCGCGAAGGTGAACGTCAGTTTGATGCCACCTTACACGCAGACTTTCAGCCGATGACTGCCAAATCGATGCGCTGGTTACCGATTCGTTATCCATTGCAAACACTGAGGGTTGTGATGCGTATTTACTGGCAGGCATTACGCTTATGGGGAAAACACACCCCAACCTTTAGTCATCCGGATCAGCAAGCCGAAACTGTGACCCAGCCTGTAATACCTCATGGAGATGATAAATGAGTAAATCGGCCGTTATCGAGACGCAAAATGGCAAAATCAGCCGACTGTCTAAACTCTATGAAAAAGCAGTAATCCGTCAACTGAGCAGAATTCAGAAAGGTTGTATTCATTTACATACGGCAGGTGAAGTATATGAACTGGGCGATACACAGGCTGATTTATCGGTCACGCTGACGGTTTATGATCGGCACTTTTTTGAGTCTGTGGTGCAAGGCGGTAGTGTCGGTGCAGCGGAATCCTATATGCAGGGCGATTGGCATTGCAGTGATTTAACCGCTCTGGTGCGAATTCTGGTGCGTAACCAGTCATTGACCGATGAATTGGAGCAAGGCTTTGCCAGAATTACCGGAGCATTACTCAAAGGTTTTCACTGGCTGAATCGTAACAGTCGAACCGGTAGTCGCAAGAACATTGCGGCTCATTACGATCTGGGGAATGAGTTATTTGAATTGTTTCTCGATAAAGATTGGATGATGTATTCCTCTGGGCTTTATTACAGCGGCAACGAATCACTGGAAACCGCTCAACAGCAAAAACTGGCCAGATTGTGTGACAAGCTCGATTTACAACCGACTGATCACCTTCTTGAAATTGGTACCGGCTGGGGTGGCTGTGCGGTATTTGCTGCTCAACATTACGGCTGCAAAGTCACGACAACCACTATTTCCAAACAGCAATATGACTATGCGGTGCAACGAGTAAAAAATGCCGGCCTGACAGAGCAAGTAACGGTTTTGCTCGAAGATTATCGCGACCTGCAAGGGCAATACGACAAGCTGATTTCAATTGAGATGGTTGAGGCTGTCGGACATCACTATATCGATGGTTATTTTCAGCGCTGTGCTGATCTATTAACCCCAGATGGATTAGCCATTATTCAAGCTATTACGCTGGAAGATCATCGCTATGCTCAAGCGGTAAGATCGGTGGATTTTATCAAGCGATATATCTTCCCTGGCAGTTTTATCCCTAGTGTCACCGTGCTCAGCAATGCGGCGGCAAAAGCAAAACTCAAACTTACTAGTCTGGAAGATATAGGACCAAGTTATGCCATGACCCTTGCAGTCTGGCGTGAACGTTTTAACGCTTCATTAGATAAAGTCCGTGCTATGGGCTATCCGGATTCGTTTATCCGCATGTGGGAGTTTTATCTGTGCTACTGCGAAGGTGGTTTTGCCGAACGTAGTATCAGTGATGTGCACTTGCTGTTTAGTAAAGCTGATAATCGTCGTGCCCAGTGGTGTCCTGCATATGCCTGATCGGTTGACCATAATTAATTTTTTGCTGTTTCAACTCGGCTGGTTTGTCTGCGTTTTAAGTGGCGCCGCGCAGTTGAATTCACCAGCTGTGCTTTTTACGGTTGCCTTTTTAATTATTCATTTTCGCGTTTACCCCTGGAAACAGACTGATTACAAATTAGTGCTGGCGGCAATTTTAATTGGAGTGGTACTCGACTCCAGCTGGTCTGCCTGGAGTTTGATGGCCTATCAGGCCCAAACCATTGAGCCGATTGCACCGTGGTGGATCTGGTGTCTATGGATCAATTTTGCCTTAACACTTAATCACTCGATGTCATGGTTATTAAAACGTCGTTTATTGGCAGGGGTATTTTCTGCTATTGCCAGTCCGATTTCTTACTATGCAGGCAGCCGATTGGGAGCATTGGATTGGATACAGCCGGAAATCCTGATTGTGGTGCTTGCCATCAGCTGGGGATTGGCGATTCCGTTATTACTCACATTGGCCATTTATTGGCGTCACCAAGAATCGGGAAAACAGCATGCTGTGGTCTAGCCTTTTTATTGTTTCTTTAGTGATGTTGGGTGGCTGGCTGTGGCAAATTCGCAGTAAAAATGCCGGTATTGTTGATGTGTTATGGGCGTTTTCACTGAGCTTTTTAGCGTTATTCCATTTGCTGACCAGCGATGGCCATCTGCCTTTAAGTATTTTGGCTGCCACGATTATGTTGTTGTGGTATTTGAGATTGGGGTCGCACCTTGCCAAGCGTGTATTAGGTGAAGACGAAGATGGCCGCTATAAATATTTGCGTGAATATTGGGGTGATAAAAGCAACTTTTATCATTTTTTCTTTTTCCAGTTTCAGGCACTGCTGGCCTGGGGTTTTGCCATTCCGGTCTGGTTAATTAGTCAGGGGGAAATTGAAGCGTTAGGCCTGGCTCAATATAGCGGTTTACTGGTTGCCATTATCGCAATTACCGGGGTAACGATTGCTGATAACCAATTAGCTAATTTCAAAGCCGACCCCAATAACAAAGGTGAAGTCTGTCAAACCGGCTTATGGAAATATTCCAGACACCCCAATTATTTTTTTGAATGGCTGCACTGGTTTGCTTATCCCTTAATGGCGATTGGCATAGAACATGGCGCTTGGTTATGGCTGGCACCGGTGATCATGCTGCTATTTCTCTATTTCATTACCGGCATACCCTACACCGAACAACAGGCGATTCGCAGTCGTGGTGAAAAGTATCGCCGTTATCAACAAACAACCAGTGCATTCATTCCCTGGAGGAAAAAAACATGAGTCTGATTTCAATTGCAGAAAAAGGCTTAGTACCCGATTTATTAATAAGGGTGGCATCCGAAAACTGCTAAAACAAAGACTTCACGATGAAAACGCATTTGATCCGGAAGCGGCCAGTGAAATCAAAAATCAATGCATTGAGATGCTGCGCAAAAGTCCGATTGCCATTGAAACTCAAGCAGCTAATGAGCAGCATTATGAGGTTCCGGCTGAGTTTTATCAGCTTGCATTAGGCAAGAATCTTAAATACAGCAGCTGTTATTGGGATGATCACACCATCTCTCTGGATCAAGCCGAAAAAGCTATGCTGGAAGTTTATATCGAGCGTGGTGATTTCAAAAATGGTCAGGACATTCTGGAGTTAGGCTGTGGTTGGGGTTCATTAACCTTATACTTGGCTCAGCGTTTTCCATATTCACGCATTACTGGTGTGTCGAATTCAAACTCGCAACGAGAGTATATTGAAAAGCAGGCCTTTGCCCGCGGATTAACCAACATTCATATTATTACCTGCGATGTGAATGAGTTGGAGCTGGACACGCAATTTGATCGAATCGTATCGATTGAGATGTTTGAACATATGCGTAATTACCAGCAATTACTTGATAAAGTCAGTCGCTGGCTGAATGCTGACGGTAAATTATTTGTGCATATTTTCTGTCACCGCAGTGTGGTCTATCCATTTGAAACCGAAGGTGATGACAATTGGATGGGGCGTTATTTTTTTACCGGCGGCTGATGCCTTCGGCTGATACCTTGCTGCATTTTCAGGATGCATTACAGATCGAAAAACAGTGGCTGGTAAACGGTCAGCATTATCAGAAAACAGCTGAAGCCTGGTTGGAGAACACCGATAAAAATGCCAAGCAGATTAAAGCACTGTTTGATCAAACCTACGGGGAAGGCGAGGGCGCTATCTGGCTACAACGCTGGCGGCTGTTCTTTATGGCTTGTGCAGAATTATTTGGTTATCGCGATGGAACGGAATGGCTGGTAACGCATTATTTATTCTCCAAACGGGTAAACTGAGGTAATGGCTAAATCCAATACCAATCTGCAAGCCAAGCTGGTTAAGGTCTTTCTGATACAGATTGCCTTAATCAGCCTGGTGGCTATCGCGGGAATTTATGCGGCGAAAGCAACGTTAGAGGATGTATTGGTGCGTGCTGCTCTGGAAGGTGAAGCGCAGCATTTTTGGGATATGCGTTCTGAGGACCCCACGTTTCCTTTACCAAATACGATGAATCTCAAAGCTCATATGGCTGAGCTGGATGACTTTTCCGACTTACCCACATCATTGCGAGATCTTGGTCCAGGTTTGCAACGGGCTGAGCTGGCGGGACAGCAACCTATCGTGTATGTCGAGGATAAGGGCAATCGACGTTTATATCTGATTTTTGATGAAGTCAAAGTGTCGCGTTTGGCTTTGGTATTTGGTTTGTTGCCTCTGGGACTGGTGCTGATTGTACTTTATCTGTTGGCATGGTTTGCCTATCGGCAGTCACATAAAGCCGTGTCGCCGATTATGAAATTGTCTCGGGCAGTGAATGAGGTAGATTTTCGAGAAGGTAACTTTCCCCAACTGGATTTAGATGATTTACGCAATATTCCCGATGATGAAGTTTCCAGCCTGGTGCGGGCGCTCGACGAGTTCACTAATCGTTTAGAACAATTTGTTGAGCGTGAACGCAATTTTACCCGCGATGTCAGTCACGAGCTTCGTACGCCGATAGCCGTTATTCGTGGTGCATTGGAGCTGGTAGAACGAAAATACGGTGATCTGGCGGTAACAGAAATGAACCGTATGTATCGCACGCTGATGGATATGGAGTCACTGATTGAAACCTTATTGTTGCTGGCAAGGGAGCAGATCGAAGCTTTGCCATTACGAGAAGTGACGGTTAATGACTTGATTGCCGCCGAACTGGATAACTTGCGGATGATCCACCATGACAAACCGATTACGGTAAATGTCGAAGAGTCTGGCATTTTAGTGGTGCTTGCTGCTGAACGAGTGTTACCGATTTTGATTGGAAACTTGCTGCGTAATGCTTTCAATTACACTTTGCGGGGTAACATCACTGTCTCTATTCGTTCTGATGGTTTTTCCGTAGCGGATAGTGGAATCGGCATGGATAGGGAACAAGTGCAAAAAGTGTTCAAACCTTTTTACCGTGCTGATGATAAACAACAAGCGACTGGTTATGGTATCGGCATGACCATAGTGAAACGCTTATGTAATCGTTATGAGTGGAACCTGCGTTTATCCAGCAAAATGGGTGAGGGCACTGAGGTCAGTGTGCATTTTCCTAAAGCCCAGTTCCGTAGTCGCTGATTACAAGTCCTCTTCTCTGCAAAGCTTGTAACCTACTCCCGGTAGGGTATGCATCAATTGATGTTGAAATGGTTTATCCAGGCTTTTACGCAGGTTATACAGATGACTGCGTAAGGTATCGCTGTCCGGAGCATCATCTCCCCATACTTCAGCCTCAAGGCGCTCACGGCTGACGATCTTAGGTGATTCGCGCATCAAAATTCGTAATATGTGCAGGGTGATTGGAGAAAGCTTGATCAGCTTATCGCCACGCATAACACGCATCGTATCCAAATCATAAGTGAGATCAGCTACCGTAAGTTTCCCTCCCTCAAGTTCTCCGCGTTGCCGTCTAATCATGGCAATCAGCCGCGCTTCCAGTTCACGCATTTCAAACGGTTTAATCAGATAATCATCTGCGCCCAAATCAAAACCATTCACCTTGTCATTGATGGTATCGCGAGCGGTGAGCATGATGATGGGGGTATGTAGGTGCATTTCTTGACGCAATCGGCGACACACTTCAAAACCGTCAATCCCAGGTAGCATGATATCCAGCACGATTGCATCGTAGTGGTGTTCCTCACATAACTGTAATGCGGTAATGCCATCCGTTGCAAAATCCACGGTAAAACCGCCAACTTCTAGATAATCGCCCACATTGGCGGCTAAATCCCGATGATCTTCCACAATTAATACGGTTGCTGATATGGCTTTCATATAGTTCTCTTCGCTTGGTACAGCTACGTTACGATGTAAATTCATTCATCGCAACAAAGAATTTCGGGAATTTCTCCCAAAAAATTGCGAAAGGTGTTTGACTAAATAAATAACAATCATTATCATTTACATCAACGTTAAACATCGGGGTTTATTTAATGATAGTTTGTGTTTGCAACAACGTGAATGTCGACAAAGTAAAAGCATCTATCGATGCTGGTGCTGCCACGTTGGATGCTATTCGTGAATGCACTGGTGCTGCTGCAAGCTGTGGTAAATGTCAGTTCAAAGTAAACCGTGTGTTACAGCAACATGCACCACAATCAAATGAGCAGGATAGCTATCTGGTTGCTCATTCAGTTAATGCCAGCCGTTAATATTGCGCAGATTGCTTTTTCCTCTTCAATCGCCATTCTCCCTTTTTCCCTTCAAATTCGTTTTACCCCTATTAATGTGTGGTTTTTGACAAAACTAACAAGTCACTAATTTATTTAGCATTAATTGCTATTTCTTGTTTTTTGTCTCCATATTGAACCGAATGAAGATGATAATTGTTATCGCTTACCTTTAATATCAATAACTTACCTTTGACATTTATACCTTATCAACGATAATCGTCTTCATTAGATTTTGGAATAAAGGAGAATCCGATGAAAGGTGATAAAAAAGTTATTGAGTTGCTGAATAAAGTATTGGGTAATGAGCTGGTGGCGATTAACCAATATTTTCTGCATGCCAAAATGTATAAGGATTGGGGGCTTAAGAACCTTTACGAGCATGAATATCATGAATCAATTGATGAAATGAAACATGCTGACGCGTTGACCGAGCGAGTTTTATTCTTGGAAGGTTTGCCAAACTTACAGGAACTCGGCGCTTTACGTATCGGTGAAAATACCCGTGAAATGCTTGAAGCCGATTTGTCATTAGAGATGGACGCTATTCCAGATTTGAAAGAAGGCATTCAATACTGCGAACAAGTTGCAGATTACGTGACTCGTGATTTATTCAAGAAAATTCTGGAATCTGAAGAAGAACATGTCGACTGGCTGGAAACTCAATTAAGCCTAATCGACAAAATGGGTATTGAAAACTTCCATCAAGCACAAATCGTTAAAGAAGCTGAGTAAAACTTAAGCTCACATAAAAAAGGCTCATCAGCTTAGCTGGTGAGGCTTTTTTGTATCTTCTGGAAAGAGTCCTCGTTAAGTGAAGAATCGTTGTTGATTATATTGCTCTTAAGTATTTTCTCGATGGCAGATTAATGATTGGTACATTGATATTGCTGCTCAACCTCATGATAAAAACATTGATACCAACCGGTATATTTAGCGCAAACCTGTTGCTCGATCCCAAGCTGCTCGGCACCCGTAAAACCTCGATCTCGGCAAATTTCTAGTGCCTGACGATCAGCCCGCTCAGTGTCCAGAGCTTTTGGTTGAGTGCCTGAGTAAGGCTGACTGACTTTTACCACGTCATTTGGAATCTTCGTATGGTTAGCTGCACATGCTGATAAACAAATTATTATAAATAAAGATTGAAAAAGCGCTTTCATCTTGGTTTCCTTAAATCAAGTGTGCAGAAGATAGCGGGTAGCAGCTATAGAAACAAGTAATCAGCAAATTTTGCCATTTTCAGATAATTGCCAGTGAGATGCAGCAATATAATTAAGCAACGATTTCGTTTTGCTGATTCTTGAAGGACAACTGATGATTAATGCTTATGCGGCACTGGAAGCAGGAGCCAAACTTACCCCCTATCAATATGATCCCGGCCCACTTGGCGATCATGAGGTTGAGATTGAGGTGCGTTATTGCGGTATTTGTCATAGTGATATCAGCATTATCGACAATGATTGGGGAATGTCCTCATATCCTGTTGTGGCAGGGCATGAGGTTGTGGGAATAGTAATTCAGCTTGGTGCTGCTGTGACCAACCTGAGTGTTGGCCAAAACGTTGGCTTAGGCTGGTATGCAGATTATTGTGAAACCTGCGAACAATGCCATAACGGCGACGAAAACATCTGTTCAGATTTAACGCCCACCATCGTCGGCCATCATGGCGGTTTTGCTGATAAGGTACGAGCAAATGCCAATAGCGTGATTCGTCTGCCTGAAGGCATTGATCTAAAATCAGTTGGTCCTTTGCTGTGTGGCGGACTGACTGTATTTAATCCTCTGATTCAATTTGCGACCAAACCAACCGACAAAGTAGCCGTTATTGGTATTGGTGGGCTAGGGCATCTTGCTTTGCAATTTCTTAAAGCCTGGGGCTGTGAAGTCACGGCATTTACCAGCTCGTCCAAATTACAGGAAGCTCTGGATATGGGCGCTCATTACAGTTTGGACTCGCGTGATGAAGCCGTCATGGCAGAACTACCCCGAAAATTCGATATGATTCTCTCTACAGTCAACGTCAAACTGGACTGGAACCTATATCTGAGTAAATTAAAACCCAGAGGACGGTTGCACTTTGTCGGCGCCACTATGGAGCCGTTAGATATCAAAGTGTTTAACCTGACAGAAGCGCAAAGAAGTATCTCCGGCTCTGACACCGGTAGCATGCAAACCTGCAGCAAAATGCTGGAATTTGCCCAGCGCCATCAAGTGAAACCAGTGATTGAAATGTATCCGTTTGAGCAGATAAACGAAGCGATTGAAAAACTGCGTAACGGCGATGTGCGTTATCGGATTGTTCTAGAACGTTAACAATTGAAAACAACAGATTTAAGTTGAGCAAATACTATGGCTTTAAGAGGTATTATTCGAAGATAAAAAATCAAAGATCCTAATTGTTTTGTTTATATTAAGTATGAAATGTAGTTATTAAAATACATAAAATACTGTTAGATTTGATCACGCTTATACAATTCAGATTTTTGAAAGGGAAATCGAAAATGATCTTGAAAAATACCTTTAGTGCTTTAGCAATGTTTACAGCCACAGTATTAATACTGGCTTATCAAACATCAGTACAGGCAAAGCCATTGATTGATCAACGTTATTCAGATAATGGTGATGGCACGATAACCGATACGAAGACCAATGGGTTCTACCCCGATTTTGCGGACACTTCAAAGAAGCCTGATAATGGGCAAAAGGAGTGTTTATGTCGAAGAGAAGAAAATACAGTCCGGAGTTCAAACGTGGTGCAGTTGAACAGACCCTGCAGCC
>NZ_SSXS01000015.1:0-70659 GCF_004832235.1 Methylophaga sp. SB9B | reverse complement strand
ACCCGAAGGGCTGGGGCTATTTTTGCGGCCGCTGCGTTGTCAATCACTTATGTAGGGTGGCTACACTGCGTGCTTTTCGCCTTGTCGGACACAAAAATAGCCGCCAGCAGTGGTGGATATGAAAGATAAACAAGCCCTAGGGCTTGAGGATCAACAAAACTTAATTCACCATCTTTGTGCGTGATGCACCATTTTGCACCACAAAGTCGCATGTTACTTACCTGTTTAAAATTAATATTCAATTAAATTAATAGGTTACTTATTGGCACAGTGCTTGCTCAGGCATATTTAATCGAAATGCAGGAGCGATCCATGAAAGAAAAATTAGTGCTGATTGGTAATGGTATGGCCGGTGTGCGAACACTGGAGGAATTACTCAAGTTAGCGCCTGAAAAATACGACATTACCGTTTTTGGTGATGAGCCATACGGTAACTACAACCGTATTATGCTTTCACCGGTTCTGGCCGGTGATAAAACCATTGATCAAATCATGATTAATGATCGCCAATGGTATATCGATAACGGTATTACCTTGCATGCCGGTAAAAAAATCACCCATATCAATCGTGTTCGACGCCAAGTGGAAACCGCTGAAGGCGAAGTATTTGAATATGATCGTTTGTTAATGGCCACCGGTTCTCGCCCATTTATGTTGCCATTACCAGGCCGTGATTTACCGGGCGTTATCAGTTTTCGTGACATTGCTGACGTCGACAATATGCTCGAAACAGCCAAGTCCTACAAAAAAGCCGTAGTTATCGGTGGTGGTTTATTGGGCCTCGAAGCCGCCAATGGCTTAATGATTCAAGGCATGGAAGTCACCGTCGTGCATATCGCTGATGTTTTAATGAATCAGCAATTGGATAAGCCAGCATCAGATCTGATGTTGAATGAATTGCAGGCCAAAGGGCTTAAATTCCTGATGTCGCATGAAACAGCAGCGATTGAAGGTAAAAAACGAGTTGAAAAAGTTGTCTTTAAAAACGGCACAGAAATCGATACCGATCTGGTCGTTATGGCGGTTGGTATCCGGCCTAATATTGAGTTAGCACAATCGGCTGGTATCCATTGTGAGCGCGGTATTGTGGTCGATGACACCATGCAAACTTTCGATCCTAAGGTCTATGCAGTTGGTGAATGTGTTCAGCATCGTGGAGCGACGTTTGGTCTGGTAGCACCGTTGTTTGAACAAGCAAAAGTCTGTGCCAATCATCTGGCTCAGATGGGTATTGCCCGTTATGTCAGCTCTATTACCTCAACCAAACTGAAAGTCACCGGTATTGATTTATTCTCTGCAGGTAACTTTATTGGTGATGAAAGCACCGAAGATCTGGTGTTCAAAGATGCCGCCCGCCATGTCTATAAAAAGCTGGTAATTCAGGACGACAAACTGATCGGTGCCGTTTTATATGGTGATACTGTGGATGGTGCCTGGTACTTCCAGTTAATGCGTGATGGCACCGATGTGTCCAGTATTCGTGAGAATATGCTGTTTGGTCAGCATCACATTGGTGATTCCGGTCATGGCGCGGCCAACTCGGTTGATGGACTGCCGGATGATGCCGAAATCTGTGGCTGTAACGGTGTATGCAAAGGCGATATCGTCAAGGCCATCAGTAAACACAGTCTGTTTACTCTCGATGAAGTCAAAGCCCATACCAAAGCTTCAGCATCCTGTGGTTCCTGTACTGGTTTGGTCGAACAGCTTCTGGCCTCGACATTGGGCAGTGACTTTAACGATACCCCAAGCAAAAAAGCCATGTGTGGATGCACCAGCATGAGTCATGGCGAAGTGAAAAACGCTATTAAAGATAAAGGTCTGAAAACTATCTCCGATCTGATGGTCGCCTTGGATTGGAAAAATGCAGATGGCTGTCACTCTTGCCGTCCAGCACTGAACTACTATCTGCTGAGCACTTGGCCGGATTATCAAGATGATCCGCAATCACGTTTTATCAATGAAAGGGTGCATGCCAATATCCAGAAAGACGGAACCTATTCAGTGGTACCGCGGATCTGGGGCGGGGTGACCAATGCCAATGAATTACGTGCCATTGCTGATATTTCCGATAAATATAATGTACCTACCGTAAAAATTACCGGCGGTCAGCGTATTGACTTGCTGGGTGTGAAAAAAGATGACTTGCCAAAAATGTGGGCCGATCTGAGTGAAGCAGGTTTTGTCTCTGGTCATGCCTATGGCAAATCATTACGTACTGTTAAAACCTGTGTTGGTTCTGAATGGTGTCGTTTTGGTACTCAGGATTCAACCGGCTTAGGCATCAAGGTGGAAAAAATGACCTGGGGTTCATGGACACCACATAAATTCAAGATTGCGGTATCCGGTTGTCCGCGTAACTGTGCAGAAGCCACTATCAAGGATTTTGGTATTGTCTGCGTGGATTCAGGTTACGAACTACATGTCGGTGGTAATGGTGGTATCAAGGTGCGGGCAACTGATTTCCTTTGCAAAGTCGCCACTGAAGAAGAAGCAATGGAATACTGTGCAGCCTTTATGCAGCTTTACCGTGAAGATGCTCATTATCTGGAACGTACCGCCCCGTGGATTGAACGGGTAGGGCTGAAAAGTGTTCAGGCCAAAGTAGTTGATGATCATGACAACCGTAAAGTCTTGGCACAGCGGTTCTATGAGTCACAGGAAAGATCGCAAGATGATCCTTGGGCGGAACATGCTGCCAAACAACGTGAAAACTATATTCCCATCAAGCAAGTAGGTTAAAAAAAGATGCAAAATTGGACTGAAGTTGGACCAGTGGAGAGTGTGCCGCAAAAAGGCTCACGAGTGATGACCACACCGGATGGGGATGTGGCGATTTTTCGTACCAGCTCGGATGAAGTGTTTGCCTTATTTGATCAATGCCCGCATAAAAAAGGCCCTTTATCGCAAGGCATTGTTTACGATAAACGAGTTGCCTGCCCATTGCATAATTGGGTGATTGATTTAAGCAGTGGTGAAGCGACAGGGCCGGACGAAGGTTGCACCCGTTCTTTTGCAACCAAAGTCGAAGACGGCATGATTTACATCTCACTCTGAGGATTGACTGTTGGCACAACTCGCAACACAAACAACTTGTCCCTATTGTGGCGTCGGCTGTGGCGTTTTAGCTGCGCCACAGGCAGATGGAACGGTCGCTATAAAAGGTGATCCGGCCCATCCGGCAAATTTCGGACGTTTGTGCTCTAAAGGATCGGCATTAGGTGAAACCGTCGGTCTGGATAATCGTTTGTTGTACCCACAGGTGGATGGTAAACGGGTCGATTGGGACACCGCGCTGGATCATGTTAGTGACAGATTTAAACAGATCATTGATGAACATGGTCCGGACGCAGTGGCGTTTTATGTGTCGGGTCAAATTCTGACCGAAGATTACTATATGGCCAATAAGCTGATGAAAGGCTTTATTGGCAGCGGCAATATCGAGACCAATTCCCGTTTGTGTATGTCTTCCGCGGTGGCTGCTCATAAACGTGCTTTTGGCAGTGACACGGTGCCCTGTAGTTATGAAGATCTCGAACAAACCGATTTGCTGGTGATTATCGGTTCCAATACCGCCTGGTGTCATCCGGTGTTGTTTCAACGTATTACCCAGGCCAAACTCAATCGCCCAAATATGAAAGTGGTTGTGATTGATCCACGCAAAACGGCGACTTGTGATATCGCCGATTTGCATCTGCCATTACGTCCCGGTGCCGATGCCTTTCTGTTTAACGGCTTACTGAGTTATCTCAAACAGCATGACTGTATTGATTGGCATTATCTTGAACAGTATGTCGAAGGCTTTGCTTCATCATTGGATTCGGCCAGCAAAACCGCTGCAAATATTCCTCAGGTAGCTCGCCAAACCGAGTTATCAGAAGCCGATGTGGCCAAGTTTTATCAATTATTTGCCTCGACCGAAAAAACTATCACGTTGTTTTCGCAAGGCGTCAACCAATCGACCAGTGGCACCGATAAATGTAATGCGATTATCAACTGTCATCTGGCAACCGGCCGGATTGGCAAAGCCGGAATGGGCCCATTCTCAATTACTGGACAACCTAATGCGATGGGCGGTCGAGAAGTCGGCGGCCTGAGCAATCAGCTGGCTGCTCATATGGAAATCGACAAGCCGGAACATCATGATCGCCTGTCACGTTTTTGGAACACCGAACGCTTAACCAATACGGCCGGCCTTAAAACCATTGATATGTTTCAGGCGATTGAACGCGGTGACATCAAGGCTGTCTGGATTGTGGCAACCAACCCAGTCGTAAGCATTCCCGATGCCGATCAGAACAAAAGAGCTTTAAAGCAATGCGAATTGGTCATCGTTTCTGAGATTGAAAAGCAAACCGACTGCACCGAATTTGCCGATGTTTTACTGCCAGCATTGGGCTGGGGCGAAAAAGACGGCACGGTAACAAATTCAGAAAGACGAATCAGCCATCAGCGGGCTTTTTTACCAGCACCTGGAGAAGCTAAAGCAGATTGGTGGATGCTTAAAGAAGTTGGCAAACGTATGGGTTTTGCTGAACAGTTTGAGTTTGAAACTGCCGTGGATGTATTTCGTGAACATGCCAGATTGTCAGCATTTGAAAATCATGGCGAGCGTGATTTTGATATCAGTGCACTGGCAGATATCACAGAGCAGGAATATGCGTCACTACAACCGATTCAATGGCCGATAACTGATAATGCCCCTCAGGGCACAGCCAGAATGTTTGCCGATAACCATTTTTACACCGCTTCCGGTAAAGCCAGAATGATTGCGGTAGATCCACATTATCCGCAAAACGAAGTGGATGATGAGTATCCTTTAGTACTTAATACCGGCCGCATCCGTGATCAATGGCATACCATGACTCGCACTGGTCGTGCCCCCCGGCTAAATGCTCATATCAGTGAACCGATGATTGATATGCATCCGGTAGATGCCGGGCACTGGCAGATCCAAAACAAAGCACTGGCGCAAGTTGAAAGTAAATGGGGACGACTCACCGGACGGGTTAATCTAACTCAGGATCAACGCCCCGGCAGTATCTTTGTGCCAATTCACTGGAATGGACAATTTGCTTCTCATGCTCGGGTCGATACACTGGTCGCCCCCATTACAGACCCGATTTCTGGACAACCCGAATCCAAACATACACCAGTTAATGTAAGGCCATTTTTACCACGCTGGCATGGGTTTATTTTATCCCGTCAGCCGTTGAGCCTCACTGAAACGGCTTATTGGGTCAAGGTTAAGGGGCAGCAGTTCTGGCGCTATGAACTGGCCGGTGAAAACTGGGTAGAACAACCACTTGAGTGGATTCAGAATCTGACTGAGCAACAAGGGGAATGGTTGGAATTTAGTGACCAGCGGGCAGGCCGCTATCGGGCTGCCAATATAGTAGATAACCAGTTACAGACGGTTATGTTTCTGGCAGCCGATCATCATTTGCCTGAACGAGGCTGGTTGTCTCAATTATTTGTTGAACAAACATTGGATGCGGCTGCCCGGCAAAGTTTACTGGCAGGACGCCCGGGTCCCGGACAGCAGGATAAAGGCAAATTGGTATGCGCCTGTTTTGCAGTGGGTGAAACCACGATTAAGGATGCTATCCGTAAAGGTGAAGCCAAATCAGTTGATGATATTGGCCGCTGTTTAAAAGCTGGAACCAACTGTGGTTCCTGCATTCCCGAATTAAAACAACTGTTAGCTAATCCCTGACAGTTGTTATGGCAGAGATGATTTCTGCCAAACCAAATTGACGAGTGCTGTGCATTTACGATGATGCATTTCCCTCCGAACCGCCCAGCGCGTATGCAGCCACAATGTCGTGGCAAATCAATCTCTATTTTTTGATATTTCGGACGTCGAAACGAGTTTCTGCGTCCCGTGAATAAGGAAGGATCATGTCAAAATTTTATACATTTTCTGCAACGACGTTGATGGCGAGCTTGATTGGCGCATTACCAATCACTGCAGCCGCTGCTGAAAAAGACAGTTTTATGGAAGCGCTGACCGGCGGTAAAGTCAGTTTTTCTGCACGTGCCCGTTATGAGTCAGTCAAACAGGATAATGACCTGAAAGATGCTGATGCATTCACTGTCCGCTCAACCTTGGGCTATGAAACAGGTCGCTTAAATGGTTTTGGGGCATTTGTTGAGTTCGAGAACGTTACTGATCTGGGTGGTGATAATTACAACAGTACAACGAATAGAAAGGCGGAATACTCGTTAGTAGCCGATCCAGATGGTACTGAAGTCAATCAGGCTTATCTGAGTTATCAGGGGTTTGACACGGTTGCTAAATTTGGTCGTCAGCAAATTACCTATCGTGATGCACCATTCCATCGTTATATTGGTAATGTGTTATGGCGGCAGAATCATCAGACCTTTGATGCATTTTCAATTCAGAACACGTCATTACCCGATACCCAATTGAGTTATGCATTTGTAAATAAAATAAACACTATTTTTGGTGATGATCGTGATTCAGATCTGATAGGGACTGGCGTGATTAAAAATGGTGTGATTGATGTTGAAGCACATTTGATCAATGCCCAGTACAGTGGTTTACCGTTTGGCAAGTTGGAAGGCTACGGTTATCTGCTTGAATATGAAGACGCTGAGGTTATTTCATCTAAAACATTTGGCCTGAGACTTAGTGGTGCACCAGCGATTAATGATAGCTGGAATCTGGTTTATACCGCTGAATATGCCCGTCAAAGCGACTATAAGGGCGGAACGATGGATGCACAGAATTATTATCTGGCAGAATTGGGTGCTAAACATAAAGGCTGGATGGCTAAACTCTCATATGAAGTTTTGGAAGGGGATGGCACGGATAGCTTTAAGACGCCGCTGGGAACCAATCATGCTTTCCAAGGCTGGGCCGATCAATTCCTGAATACCCCTCCAGAAGGTTTGAAAGATGTCTATCTGACCGTAGTTGGAAATGTTTTCTGGGACGCCAAATTAATTGTCTCCTACCATGACTTTGAAACTGATTACGACAATCTTGATGCTGGTAATGAGCTGGATATTTCACTGGAAAAAACCTTTAATCAGCATTATACCGTCGGGGTGAAATACGCTGATTATAAAGCTGACAGCGAATTCCCATCATTAGTGGATACCGAAAAATTCTGGGTCTATGGACAGGTTAAATTCTGATATCTCCTCGGCTAAATATTTAGCTATTTAGCCAAGCCAGCCCGCATTTAGGGCTGGCTTTTTTATGTTTTAGTTTTGGGTTTCACGCACCAAAAACTAGCGTAAACAGAGCTGTCACAGCCCATTTTAATGCAGGACCTGGCAAGATGTATTTTTAAGTTATTGATAAATAATGATTAAATCTCTGGCATGGCTTATGCAATATCCCTGACGTTGCCATACAACGAAGGAGGCCACAACATGGGATATCTAGTTGATTTTTTCTATTTAATGAAAGAGTTTTTCAAACTGCTTTTCTTGGTGTTGATTTCTCCCTTGGGCTTAATGGCTGGTTACCTTTTCAGCTGGGAATAATGGTAAAAAAACCTAATTGAGAGTCAGGCTATGATAGTCAACCCCACCATAGCAGGTGCATTTACGGTAGCGGCGTGTTTCGCCGCTACCAAACAATGGACGGTGAGTTTACGTGACAAACGGCGAATCAAACATGCCATTTCACAACTGATTCGCCTTAAGGAGCTAATCGATCTTAGTCAGCAACATCGTGGAACCAGCAGTGCCGTTTGTGCTGGTAACGCATCTCTCACCGGAAAATTAACTTTCCTGCAACAGGAAATCGACCGATTCATCGCTGCCAGTGAAAATACTGATATGCAAAAACTACCGCAATGGTTGTCATTTGTAGATCACTGGCCACGACTGAAAAAACAGGTTCAGCAACGCAAGCTCACATCTCATCAGGTAATTCGTCAACACAACGCAATGATTGAAGGTCAATTATCGCTGTTTGACGACCTCAGCCGTTTATACAATCTGCATCACTTCATGCTGGATAACATTACCCGCTTATCCGAACTATGCCTTGACACACTCAGAGCGGCCGAAATTCTTGGTCAAATGCGTGCTGTTGGGTCAACGCTATGCGCTCGTGGTCATGGTGGTGGTGCTGAAACCATGATGTTGTCTTTTCAACGTTTAACAGCTAACAGCCGAATTGCTGAGCTGCTCAGAGAAACTGCCGGAATTCGTAATAAAGAATTGATTGCGATTTTGGCAGGTCAGAATGACCGAATTGAACGTGACACCGATTTATTGTTACATACCATTGATCAACAAGTGCTGATTGAAGGGGCAATTACCTTATCAGCAGATGACTATTTTAAAACGGCCACCCGTGCCATTGATACGGTACTTAACGTGTTTTCTCTTATCATTAACTATGCTGCGGATAATCATGCGAAATTCAACTGACATCATGACACAAAGTTTTAATTCCACATTGGTGTGCGATCGTTCTGATATTGCACAGCAATTAGTCGAACAACTGAGCGGCACCATGTTCGAGGTGACCAATCAGTCGGCTTCTCTTCCCAAACTTGCTATGAAGCAACTCGAATTTACCGGCATGTTTATTCTCGCAGTACGAAACTGCGATAGTGACATGATGGCACTTATCGACATGTTGCTCAGGCAACAACCGATGCCGGTGGTTATATTTACCGACGCCTATGACGCACAGGTCGAAAAACAAGCGATTCAGCTTGGAGTCAGTGCCTACGTGGTTGATGGTTTGCAACCACATCGGGTGTTGCCATTACTCAGCACAGCACGCAACCGTTTTCTACAACAACAAACGATGCGTGAACAAGTGCAATCACTGGAAACCAAACTGGCCGAACGTAAGATTATCGATCGTGCCAAGGGCGTGTTGATGCAACAACGTCAATGCAGTGAGGACGAGGCTTATCGTCTGTTACGCACGACTGCGATGAACCAGAACATGCGCCTGGCGATGTTGGCAAAACAGGTACTTGCTACGGCCAATTTACTGGAAACACATTCTCATCCTTGATGATTAGCAAACGGTCGGTTACTGCACCAACAAAGTGCCGACCGTTTGAATCAGCCCCAAATCGACGCAATTTAACGTCATGGTGTGAGCGTGATAATTTTTAAGTGTTTGAAAGATATATTGTTTTAAATAGGTATGTAATTGGCATATTAACTGCAGATTGGACTCCAATCCAACGCAGGATTGAAACCGTGTGTGGAAATCATTTCCCCGGTATTGGGCAACGCAGCCGTTTTCTGTCCTAACTGTTGGAGTTAACCATGTCTTTACCAAAAGTAAATTCACATCCTTTGCGTCGTTGGCTATCTGCTATCGGCATACTCTCTGTTATCAGCTTTTCAACATCATTAGCCGCGGCACCAGGAGAACTGGAAAAAGAAGATCTTCGTCTGGGCTTTATTAAGCTTACCGATATGGCACCGTTAGCGATTGCCAAGGAGAAAGGGTTTTTTGAAGATGAAGGGTTGTACGTCACACTGGAAGCACAGGCCAACTGGAAAGTACTGTTGGATGGTGTGATTAACGGTGCACTTGATGGTGCACATATGTTGGCTGGTCAACCACTGGGCGCCACCATTGGTTACGGTACACAGGCTGATATCATTACCGCTTTTAGTATGGATCTCAACGGTAATGCCATTACGGTTTCCAACCGCGTTTGGGAACAGATGAAACCTCATATTCCAACACGTGAAGATGGTAAACCTCAGCATCCGATAAGTGCTGAATCACTCAAGCCTGTAATTGATTCGTTTAAGCAACAAGGCAAATCTTTCAATATGGGTATGGTGTTCCCGGTTTCTACCCATAACTACGAGTTACGTTATTGGCTGGCTGCTGGTGGTATTCACCCTGGCTATTATGCTCCCCACAAAGGTGATAGCAGTGGTCAGCTTCAAGCAGAAGCCATGCTTTCCGTAACGCCACCACCTCAAATGCCATCGACCATGGAAGCCGGCACAATTGATGGTTATTGCGTTGGTGAACCGTGGAACCAACAAGCCGTTTTTATGGGAATTGGTGTTCCGGTCATTGCTAATTACGACATCTGGAAAAACAATCCGGAAAAAGTCTTTGGAGTCAGTCAACAATGGGCTGATAAGCACCCCAACACGCACATCGCTTTGGTTAAAGCCTTGATTCGTGCAGCACATTGGCTGGATGCCGAGAACAATGCCAACCGTCCAGAAGCCGTGAAGATCCTCTCACAAAGTTATTATGTCGGGGCTGATTACGATGTCATCGCCAACAGTATGACCGGTACATTTGAATACGAAAAAGGTGACAAACGTGATACCCCTGATTTCAACGTGTTTTTCCGTCATCACGCAACCTATCCTTTTTACAGTGACGCTATCTGGTATCTGACACAGATGCGTCGTTGGGGACAAATTCCTGAAGCCAAGCCTGATAGCTGGTACACCGAAATGGCTAAGAAGGTTTATCGTCCAGATATTTATCAAATCGCCGCGATGGAGTTGATTGAAGAAGGCAAATTAAGTGCAACTGATTTTCCGGATTTTTCGACTGAAACAGGATTTAAAGCTCCACAAAATGAGTTTATCGACGGCATTGAGTACGACGGTACAGCACCAAATGCTTACCTCGAAAAATTTGCCATTGGCCTGAAAGGCGAGGAGCAGGTGGATTAACCGCCTGGTTTTCATAAAACGGACGAAGATGAGTTCATATGAAAGATAAAGCTATATATTTTCTTGAATTGACGGGGCTGAACTGGTTCGTACCACTGGCGAAAATCGCCAGTGGGGAACCGGCCGGATTCCAGTTTCAACAACTTACTAAAATGATTGGCTTACCGTTGCTGGCCATTCTGGCCTTTTTGATGTTCTGGCATTTAGGCGCTGCGAAGGTGGATACTAGCCTTGGGCAATTACCAGGGCCGGTTCAGGTGTGGGAACAGGTCAAGGTGCTTAATGCTGAGCATCAGGCAGAACGTCAACGTGCTGATGAGTTTTACCAGCGTCAGGCAGAGCGAAATGCAGCAGCATTGGCCAAAAATCCGGATGCTGAAATTCGGGTTCGGGACTATACCGGCAGGGCGACTTTTGTCGATCAGATCTGGACCAGTCTATTTACTGTGTTTGTCGGCTTTCTGTTAGCCAGTCTGATAGCGATCCCGATTGGTATTGTCAGTGGTCTGAGCCAAAATCTGTATAACGCAATCAATCCGTTGATTCAGATTTTTAAACCGGTATCACCGCTGGCCTGGTTGCCGATTGTCACCATGGTGGTCAGTGCAGTGTATGTCTCGGCTGATCCGATGTTTTCCAAATCATTTATCACCTCAGCGATCACCGTTATGTTGTGTTCATTATGGCCGACCTTGATTAATACGGCGGTTGGTGTGTCATCGATCGATCGTGATTTGCTCAATGTCGGCAAGGTATTACGGCTGAGCTATTTCACCACGGTTTGGAAAATTGTGATTCCTTCCTCTATTCCGATGATCTTTACCGGCTTGAGAATTTCCCTTGGCATTGGCTGGATGGTGCTGATAGCGGCAGAAATGCTGGCACAAAATCCAGGTCTCGGAAAATTTGTCTGGGATGAGTTTCAAAATGGCAGTTCAAATTCACTTAGTCGCATTATGGTAGCGGTGCTGGCAATTGGTCTGATTGGTTTTGTGTTGGATCGCATTATGCTCACACTGCAGAAATTTTTCTCATACGACAAAAACGCCAATATTCGATAGGAGAATATGAAAATGGAAAGTTATTTAAATATCGATCATGTCAGCATTGATTTCCCTACGGCAAATGGCCCGTTTCGTGCTTTGGATAAGGTGAATATCCAAATCAATAAGGGAGAGTTTGTCAGTATCATCGGCCATTCCGGTTGCGGTAAATCCACCGTGATGAATATTGTTGGCGGGCTTTATCAGGCTACCGAGGGTGGCGTTATTCTGCAGGGTAAAGAAGTTAATGAACCGGGACCAGATCGGGCTATCGTGTTCCAGAATCATGCCTTGTTTCCGTGGCTCACTTGCTATCAAAATGTCGAATTGGCGGTGAAATCAGTATTTGGCAAGACGCGTAATCGTCAGCAAATTCGGGATTGGACATTACATAACCTTGAGTTAGTGCATATGACGCATGCCAAGGATAAACTGCCGGCCGAGATTTCCGGTGGTATGAAGCAACGTATTGGTATTGCACGAGCATTGGCAATGGAGCCAAAAGTATTGTTAATGGATGAACCATTTGGTGCATTAGATGCATTAACTCGGGCACATTTGCAGGATTCTCTGATGGAAATTCAGGCTGATCTCAACAATACCGTTATCATGATTACCCATGATGTGGATGAGGCGGTTTTACTGTCAGACAAGATTGTGATGATGACTAACGGACCGGCAGCGACTATTGGCGAAATTCTGCAGGTTGATCTGTCTAGACCAAGACAACGTCTGGCATTAGCTGATAACCCAGATTACAACCACTATCGCTCGGAAGTGATTAAATTTTTACATCAAAGGCATGCCAGGAAAGCTGCCTGATGCGTTAAACAATAAACCTTATTAACGCTTAGGCATGGATGCAAATGTGAATCAAACCTGCTCACTAGTTGGGCGGGTTTGATATTTAACAAAACTTCTTGGTGCATTGACCGATAATATTAGAAGTCATTTATGTTGAACACAGTTGTATCACAACCGGAATTTAAAGGTATGCCTATGCAGCAATTGCAGGATGCTGATCAAAACAGTCTGTATGTCACGGCTGATTATCATCATTTAACATTAAGTAGTCATTTCCAGCCTATTTTCAGCATCTCGCATCGCCGACCTGTGGGCTATGAGGGGTTGATTCGAGCCGTTGATACACAAAAACATTCGCACTCACCTTTGGAGTTGCTGGCTATCCCACAGACTGGTGTTGAAAACCTGTCTTTGGACCGTTTGTGTCGCCGTCTGCATATGCATAATTTTGCCCGCCAGCCAAATGGTGAAGCCTGGTTATTTTTAAATCTGAATTCACAATGTCTGGTGTCCGAACGACCTGATGCCGGCTTTATGAATAACTTGTTTGAACAAACCGGTATTTCACCACATAGAGTAGTGATTGAAATTCTGGAAAGTGAAATTGATGACCGGCACTACCTCCGTAATTTGATTCGCCACTTTCGGGATTTAGGGTGTTTGATTGCCATTGATGATTTTGGTGCAGGGCACTCGAATTTTGATCGTATTTGGGAACTGGAACCGGATATCGTCAAAATTGATCGCAGTATGATTCGTGGAGCAGGGACATCCAGTCGGGTCGAACGTATCTTGACTGGGGTCGTGTCATTGATCCATGAAGCGGGCAGTCTGGTCATTATTGAAGGTGTGGAAACAGAGCGTGAAGCCCTGGTTGCCATTGCTGCAAATGCCGATATGGTTCAGGGATTCTATTTTGCCAAGCCGCAACCACGTATTACCCAAAACTTGAAATTCGCCGAAGTCATTGACCATCTGCTGAAAATTCAACAACGCCAGCGTTTTAAAAACAGTCACCAGATGAATCAGGATTTCAAAAAAATCGAATCGCTGTTTCGTCAAGCTGTCAGTGAGTTCTCCATTACCAATGCATTTGATACCAGCACCAATATTTTGTTTATAGAAAAACGCGCTGTGCGTTGTTATCTGCTGGATGAAGTCGGCTTTCAGATGGCGCGTAATGTTTATTCACCGCATTATCAGCAAAAAATGGACACACGATTTACCCCGCTGCTATCCGGTGATAACGCCAATTGGTCGCATAAACACTATCATTTTCGTGCCATCGAACACCCCGGCGAAATGCAGGTTAGTCGTCCTTATCTTTCAGTCGCTGACTCAAGAATGTGCATTACAGTTTCCCAGACGGTAGTGGTGCATAACAAGTTGTATGTGTTTTGTTGTGATCTGGATTGGCAGGACGATTAATACACCAACACCCACACCATAAGTGAGCAAGATCATGACAAGGGGGAGCATGTTCGAGGTTGTTAAAAAGTACCGGCATTTTTTGTTGCCGCTCAGTTTAGTGGTGATATTTGATATCACTTTACTGGCAATGAATTACGGTATTTCAGCCCAGTTAGAAGCCTCATCTATCAATATCAATATTGCGCCGGCAACGCATGTTGTCACAGAAAATGACCAAATCTTTGCTGCTGATGCATTATCAGCATCAACAAGGTATGGATACACAAGCGGCTTATCATGAAGTGATGGACGCTATGTCATTGTTTGATCAAACCTTAAAAGCCATGAGTTTGGGTGGTGAAACACTCAGTGCGGACGACCAGCTGATTCAGGTCAAACAGCTCAAAGAAACCGTGATTCAAAGAACATTGATGCAATCAATCGAGCTGTGGGAGCCATTGTATAGTTCGATTCAACAGATGCAGCTAAACGATTCTGCGTTAAATGTGCTGGTAGACGCCATGGTGGCAGATAACCTGCAACTGCTTTATTTAATGAATAAGTTGACCAATCAACTCGAAGCGTCGGCCAAACGGCAGACCTATCTGTTGCGAGGGTTGCAGACAATTATCGTTATTTTGATCCTGTTGTCGTTTGGCATGGCCATCAATCGTTTGATTCGACGTGAGCAGTATTTCAGCAAATTGATGGAAAAAAGCTCGGATATTGTTATCGGTATCAACTCGGCTACCAGTCGTATTACTTTTATGAGTGCGTCGGTTAAATTACTGCTTCAACACGACGAAATGTATTATTTGGGCCAGCCTTATCATCGATTGTTTAGTCAGGAATCGGCTTCGCGTATTTCACATTTACTGCTGCTCGCCAAGAAGTTTCGCCCATTGCCTTATAACCGCTGTGAAGTGCAGTTGGTCAGGGCTGATAATGAATTGATTGATGCCGAAATGCTGCTGCAGCTTAATCGCAGTGAAGATGGTCGCACCATTGAACTCAGTGCGGATATCCGTGATATCACTGAGCGTAAACAGTTGGAACTGGCGCTGACTGAAATGGCGCATAAGGATAGTTTGACTGGCCTGCCTAATCGGGCACAGTTTAGTTTGTTGGCAGAGCAGGCTATTTTGCAGGCCCAACGTAAAAGCAGCTCTTTGGCCATGATGTTTATTGATCTGGATGACTTTAAATCAGTGAATGATATGTTCGGGCATCATGTCGGTGATGCGTTGCTAATTGAAGTGGCAAATCGAATCAGCCAACGGCTGCGAGCGTCAGATACGGTATTTCGTATTGGTGGTGATGAGTTTGTGCTACTTCTCAGTGATGTGTCCCATAACCAGCACTTACAGCACGTTGGCGATAAAATCATCGCCGCTTTATCTGAGAAAATACTGATTGATAATTGCCCATGCCAGGTGGGTGCCAGCATTGGTATAGCTCGTTATCCAGATGATGGTGAAGATATTGATGCTTTATTGAAAGCGGCCGATGAAGCGATGTATCGGGTGAAACAATCCGGAAAAAATGCTGTGGCATTTGTCGCCTGAACCATGCACAGCCATGGTGCGCTAAGCACTAATTTGATTTAAATAAGTGCATTAGATACTTGTTTAAAGTGGTCAACAATAGTTAAATCAATAACTTATAAGTTGGCACAGTTCCCGCTTAAGCCGTTGACCAATGTTGGTCAAATGTTCTGAAGCGAGAACTCCATGTCTGCATCTAATTTAAAATTTTTATCCTTCAGCGGTAACAGCCGCATCTTACATCTCAGCTGGATGGCCTTTTTTATCAGTTTTGTGGTCTGGTTTAACCATGCACCCTTATTGGTTTCTATCAAAGAAACCCTTGGCCTGACCGACCAGCAAATAAAAACCCTTCTGATTCTCAATGTCGCATTGACCATTCCAGCCCGAATTGTAGTCGGCATGTTGGTGGACAAATACGGTCCTAAAATTATGTACTCAATGCTGCTGGGCATATCCAGTATGTTGTGTTTCTTTTTTGCAATCGCAGACAGTTTCGAACAAATGGCATTGGCACGGTTTTTACTGGGTTTTGTTGGTGCAGGGTTTGTTATCGGCATTCGGATGATTTCAGAATGGTTTCCTGCCAAACAAGTCGGTCTGGCAGAAGGTATTTACGGTGGCTGGGGTAATTTCGGTTCAGCTGCGGCAGCGATGAGTCTGCCAACTATTGCATTAATGTTTGGTGGTGATGAAGGCTGGCGTTATGCAGTGGCTCTAACCGGCTTTATTGCTTTGGTTTATGCCTTTATTTACTACAACAGCGTTTCCGATACACCTAAAGGCTCTACTTATTTCAAACCGAAAAAATCCGGCGCGATGGAAGTGACCAGTAAAGGTGATTTTTTATTGTTAATCCTGATGACCATTCCGATGTATGGCGCTTTGGGACTATTGGCGTGGAAATTGTCACCCAATGGTGTTTCCTTGCTCTCCGAGTCAGTCACGATGATGATTTATGGCGGCTTGGTCTTATTGTTTATGTATCAGCTTTATCATATCTATCAGGCCAACAAATCCATCTTCCATACACCGGTTCCAGAGATTCATCGTTACAAGTTCAAGCAGGTCGCGGTATTGAATATGGCCTATCTGGCGACTTTTGGTTCTGAGCTGGCGGTGGTGTCGATGTTGCCATTGTTTTTCAGTGAAACATTCAACATCACCGTAGTGCAGGCCGGTTTACTGGCATCAGGATTTGCCTTTATGAATCTGGTGTCACGACCAACGGGTGGTTATTTCAGTGATAAATTGGGCCGTAAACTGACGTTGACCATTTGTCTGGCGGGTCTGGCGGTTGGCTATTTTGTTATGGGTTTAATCACCCCAGAATGGTTTATTGTTTTAGCCGTATTGGCAACCATGTGCTGTTCGTTTTTTGTGCAGGCAGGTGAGGGTGCTGTGTTTGCAGTCGTACCATTAGTGCAACGTCGTTTGACCGGACAAATTGCCGGAATGGCGGGTGCTTATGGTAATGTCGGAGCCTTGTTGTTTTTGACGGTACTTTCAGTCGTGTCGGCTCAATTGTTTTTCTGGGTGATTGCTGCAACAGCGTTAGTGACCTTGGTTATTGTGCAGTTTATGGATGAGCCTCGCGGCCAGATGGCAGAAGTGTTGCCGGATGGTACCGTGCAAATGATCGACGTGCATTGATAACGGGATAAGGACCATGCTGAAAGTCCGTTGCGGACAATATTCTCATGCGGGTGTAAAAGCCGAAAATCAGGATGCGATTGGTTTTTATGCCCCGGAGAATAGCTTGCTGCTGGAGAGTAAAGGTGCCATCTGCGCGATTGCTGATGGTATCAGCAGCAGCGAGCAGGCTCGCGAAGCCAGTCATGCCGCCATCAAGGGGTTTACAGCGGATTATTTCAGCACGCCAGATACCTGGTCAGTCAAACAATCCGGTGGCAAAGTCTTAACGGCGATTAATATCTGGCTGTGTGGGCAAAGTCATCAGTTTCGAGAAATGTCGCGGGGCTTTGCTACCACCTTTTCGGCAGTCATTATCAAATCAGTTACAGCCCATCTGTTTCATGTTGGCGATGCCCGTATCTATCTGTTTCGCAATAATTCGCTGGAGCAACTGACTCAAGATCACCGTATTAAACTCGATGAAGGAAAAGAGTATCTGGGTCGGGCGCTAGGAGTTGATTACGCTCTGGAAATCGATTACAAAAACCTCAGCGTTGAGCGGGGCGATGTTTTTATATTGATGACCGACGGTGTTTACGAGTTTGTTGCCGATAGCGTCATCAAACAACAGTTAACTCAGCAGCAAGAGCTTGAGCAATCTGCCAAAGTATTATGCGAATTGGCATTGCAGAACGGCAGTCATGACAATGTCAGTTGTCAGCTGTTTTCAATAGACGAGTTGGCAGAGCCTAAAGTGGATGAGGTTTATGCACGGCTGACGGCGTTACCATTTCCTCCGGAGCTCTATGAAGGTGTGATCCTCGATGGTTATCGGGTATTACGTGAGTTACATGCCAGCTCCACCAGTCAGCTGTATCTGGCGATTGATACCGAAACCAAGCAAAAAGTGGTGTTAAAAACCCCATCAGTGAATTTTGAAGATGATCCGGCTTACTTGGAACGCTTCCAGCTTGAAGAGTGGATTGGTCGACGAATTGATAATGCCCATGTGGTTCGTATTGTTGAGCAGCAGCGTCCACGGCGATTTCTTTATTACGTGATGGAATATGTGGCAGGTAAAACCCTGCAACAGAAACTGGATGATGAAGGTCCGTTGAGCTTGAGTGAGGTCCGGCAGATTGTGCCACAACTTATCTCTGGATTAAGAGCCTTTCATCGGCTGGATATGCTGCATCAGGATCTTAAGCCCGGCAATATCATGCTCAGTGATGAAGGCGTGGTGAAAATTATTGATTTTGGTTCTACCCGCATCGCCGGTATTGCTGATGTCATCTCGCCGATAGAACGCAAAACATTACTCGGCACCAGAGAATATACCGCGCCAGAATATCTATTGGGCGAACAGGCAGGGGTGCAAGCCGATCAGTTTGCCTTAGGTTCAATTATTTATAACCTGCTCAGTGGCCAATTGCCGTATGGAAAACATTTTGAAAAAGCCATCAATCGACAACACTTAAGTCGACTGAATTATCAATCATTAACCCAATTGCAAGCAGATATCCCGGTATGGGTGGATAAAGCCATTCAAAAATCCGTTCAGCTTAATCCGCAGCGTCGTTATGAAGTTTTATCCGAGCTGCAAACAGACCTGACAAAACCCAACCCAGCATTTTTACAAGATGAATATGTCCCGTTGATTGAACGTCATCCGCTGAGGTTCTGGCAAACGCTCACTATTTTAAGTGTGCTGTTTAATCTGATATTGCTTTATCTTTTAGTGGGCTAATCAAATCAGCCTTAAAGCTGGAATTCAAGCTGCCCAACCTTTATCAGCCGAGATACAAAAAAGCCGGGAATAATCCCGCTTTTTGATTGCTTTGATTAAATTTACTTAATCGGCAGGAAATACAATTTTCCAGCTTTCATATCGGGCATCAGAATATGTTTGCCATCTGCTGATAAGGCGATATCGGCTGCAGATTCATATTCGTCAGTGATAAGTTGTGGTGTAGCTTTGGGCTCATTTAATTGCCAAACCTTGCCATTTGCCCAATCACTGATATAGAGGAAACCATCAGTATCCCGGACCAGACCATCTGCACCACCAAATCCACTGTTCACTTTGGTGGCTTTGGCAGCAGCAATATCCAGCTGAAACAAATCACCGGTGCCAAAATCGGCTACCAGCATTTTGTTATAACCATCCATCAGCAGACCATTAGGACGTTTAATGCCAGATTTAGCATTGATGATTTCGCTGACTTTGCCTTCGGCAGTGATCAGATAAATACCGGCATGTTTGCCGTCATCATCACCACTGTCGGATACATAGATATTGCCATGACCGTCGATTTCAACGTCATTGAGGAACACCGGTTTGCCGGGGAAACCATCAGCTTTAACTATCACTTCGCTCTGACCATCCAGGCTGATTTTCAGTAATTGATCAACATCTGCAACATACAATGTGTTGTCAAACATATCGATGCCTTTGGGATCATTAAGGCCATCGACCAGCGTTTCAGTGCTGCCGTCCGTGTTCACAACAGTGACTTTGCCATCACCTTGTTTTCCAAATTCGCCAATCTCCGTGACAAACACCCGACCATCTGGATGGGCAATGGCTGATTCTGGCATGACCAGACCTTCAATTGTTTTGGTTGAATGCGTTGCAGTTTTGCTTGTAGCAGCTTCTTCACCATAACTAACCCGGTAAATCACGCCATTAAAATCATCTGAGACCAGCACTGAACCATCAGGCAGTTGCAATATGTCAGTCGGACGACCCCAGGCTTCGCCATCTTGTAACCAACCGTCAATAAAGGTTTCCTGGCCACTGACTTCATTATTGTCGTCAAACGTCACACGCATTAATTGATAGCCCACCGGTTCTGTGCGGTTCCATGAACCGTGCTGAGCAATAATCACATCACCTTTAAAGTCTTCTGGGAACATATTGCCTGTATAAAACTTCATTCCTAGCCCAGCAGTGTGTGCCTGAAATTCTGCAACCGGAAACGTAACGTCTTTGGGTGGCGTTTTGTCTTTCCAGTCATCATGCTGGGTATCACCACCGACGTAATACGGAAAACCAAAATGCAGGCCTTTTTCAGGTGCAGCATTTAACTCTTCAGGTGGAATATCATCTCCCAGCATATCGCCACCGTTATCGGTGAAATACAGCACGCCGGTTTCAGGTTGGAAGTCCATACCGACAGAGTTACGAATGCCTTCGGCATAAACTTCTGCTTCGCTGCCATCCGGGTTCATCCGAATAATGGTTGCTTCCATGCCTTCCACATCGCAGATATTACAAGGCGCACCGACGGTGACATAGAGTTTGCCATCTGGTCCGAAATCAATATAACGCCAGCCATGATGGGCTTTGTCTGGCAGATCTTCATAAATCACTTCGCGCATTTCTTTGAAAGGCAAAGTCAGATCAAAACCGGGTGCGGCATAACGTGCAATGCGGTTCTGCTCTGCCACATATAAATTGCCCTGATACATGGCGACACCATTACCGACTTTTAGATCATCAAGAATGGTGACCACTTCGTTGGCTTTGCGATCTTTATTGCGATCAACTACAGCATAGACTTTAGAGCCACGAGTGCCGACAAATACGGTGCCGGTGGATTGTCCGAGAGCCATTTGGCGAGCCCCCGGCACTTCCGCATAAACTTCAACTTTAAAGCCATCAGGCACATTGAGTTTATGCAGGTTTTTTTCGACATCGGCTGCACCGGCAAAACTGGCGGTGCTGATTAAGCCTAACGAGGCGAGCGTTAAAGTACTGAGAGTCTTGAGAGTGAACTTCATAGTGGCGTTCTCCATTGAGGTAAACGATTAGGCGTTATTCGTGGTAACAACGATTTTGCCGATTTGTTGATTGGATTCCATATACTGATGAGCAGCAACAATGTTATCCAGCGTAAAGGTTTTAGCGATGACTGGTTTCAGATGTCCTGATGCAAGACCAGTATTAATAAAGTCGATGCCTCTGTGCAGGCGTTGGGCATCTTGTGTGAATTCAAACAGTGTATAACCACGTACCGTCAGGCCTTTGCTTAATGCGGCGAGTAACGGAAAAGGCGTAGCTTCTGTATCCAGTACACCATAGATAAACAGTTGTGCAAAGCGGCCGCAAGCATCTGCTAATTCATTTATGGCTGGTCCGGCGACTGGATCAAATACCATATCTGCGCCTTTACCATTTGTTATAAGCTGAACTTGTTCAGTTATTTTATCGGTTTCACTGACAATGACATGTTTTGCACCATATTGTTCTAACAGGGCTTTTTTAGCTGGGGTTCGGGTAATGGCAACTGGGATAGCACCAACCTGATTGGCGATCTGAATCGCGGCAAGACCGACGCTGCTCGATGCAGCAGGAATCAACAGAGTTTGTCCGGCGGATAGCTGGCCGATATCAACTAAGGCCCCCCATGCTGTGAGATATTGCATCCAGATTGCTGCGGCTTCGATATCAGAAACATTAGCGGGTTGTTTAACGATGGCATGAACCGGCAGAACGGCTTTTTCAGCATAGGTGCCGTATTGATTCATTGAAAATGCTGGGATGACGTTTACTTTGTCGCCGATGTTGAACTGGCTGACATTGGAACCAAGCTGTTCAATGATGCCCGATGCCTCATAACCCAAACGGGCAGGGAGTTCTGGTGTTTCCAGATATTGTCCGCTGCGGAACATGACTTCGGCACGATTAAGGCCAATGGTATTGATGTTGATAAGAACTTCATCTGCTTTGGGCGCAGTCAATTCCATGTCGTCCAATTGAATTACTTCTGGTCCACCTGTTTGATGGAAACGAGCGACTTTGCTCATAAAGCACCTCCGGAAATTTGAGAATAAGATTTAGCGGACTAACAATACGTTTTTAAAACAATATCGATAAAGGCCTGAAGGGGGGTGATACTGGAATGCATTTTTGCTCGCAAAATGGCACCTTGCCATCCCGATAACAGAAACTCAGCAAGCTGTTCCGTATCGGTAGTTGTTGGTAATTCGCCACATTCAATAGCGTGTTGCAGGCAATGGCTGAATTGCTGTTTCCAACCCTCAAAAACCTGATCCAATCGGACTCTAAAGGTTTCATTCTGGCTGGATAGCTCTTGACCCAATGTACCTATTAAACAACCACGTTTACATTGATTGTCACGGATGGTGGCAAGTCCGTTCTCAAGATAGTCACGAATCCGTTGTAACGGGCTGCTACTTTCATTGGTCAAGAAAAATGCAATCTTATCGGCATAATCAATAGCGAATTCATCAATGATGGCCAAGCCAAAATCTTCTTTACTCGCAAAGTAATAATAAAAAGATCCCTTAGGTACATCAGCGGTCTTCAGCACGGTATTTAATCCTGTGGGATTGAACCCATGACTGCCAATCACCTAGGTGCCTACTTGAATCAATAATTGTCTGGTTTCATTTTTTGTCATATTAGACCGGTCGTCTAGTAAATTTGTTACAACAATAGACCAGTCGTCTAGTAAATGCAAATCTTGGCCAAATACCCCAAATCAATACAGCTGAATTTTTGCTGCAGTGTTTAAATCAGCATGAACTTAGTTCATGCAGAAGGCTCATAAAGGTTTAATATAAATTTTCATGTCCAGAGCAGACTGTGAATTCATAAAAAGGAGAGCATTAATGGCTACTAAAACATTGAAGTATTTGCCACTGGCATTGTTGTTAGGTTTCAGCATAAATCCGGTTTTAGCTGAAGAAAGAGAAAAATCGACGGTTGAAAAGATTGTTGATGTGCAACACGATCTATTCAAAGGGCCAAGAGAGGGATTGCGTTCTAATCATACAAAAGGGGTGGTGCTAACCGGCGAGTTTCATCCTGCTGATTCGGCACGACAGATTACTTCTGCTGCTCATTTGCAACAGCAGTCCTCTCCGATAGTAGTACGTTTTTCCAATGCAACCGGGTTTCCCGACATAGCGGACAACGATCCCAGAGGATTGGCTAAAGGCATGGCGATGCGTATTGATCTGGGCGACGAGGAATATACCGATATGGTATTGAGTTCGGTACCGCGTTTTCCGGTGGCAACTCCAGAAGCGTTTTTAGAAATGCTCACAGCAGTCAGAGACTCTGCCACGTCAGAAGCTGAAACCAAACCTATCCAACAATTTTTAGCTGACAACCCTAAGGCCAAACACTTTGTCGAATACCCGAAACCATTTCCAGCCAGTTTTGCCAATTTGTCATATCACGGTATTAATGCGTTTAAATTCACTAATGCAGATGGTGAATCGGTTTATGGTCGTTATATTGTGACTCCTTTAGACGGTGTTAAAACATTGGAAAAAGCCGATGCGGAAATACAAAATGAAAACTATTTGATGAATGAAATTCGTGAAAGATTACCGCAGCAACCAGCGGAATTTCGTTTAGCCGTACAAGTTGCAGAGCCAGGTGATGAGGTGAATGATGCGACCATTATTTGGCCAGAGGATCGTCTAATAGTTGAGTTAGGTAGGATTGTTCTTTATGCGGCGAAAGCAGATGCTGCAGAGTATGAAAAAGCCACTATGTTTAATCCACTGGCTTTACCAGAAGGAATAGAGCCTTCAGCGGATCCGATTCTATTAGCTAGACCGGGGGCTTATGCGGTCAGTTTTCAACATCGTATGGATTAATTCAGATCAAAATCTAGTTCAATAAAACAGCACATTACTACCTAGTATGAACATTCAATGAGGATTGTTATGGCACAAGCATCACAAACATTAAGAGAGATTGTCGGTCTCGGTCACCAACCAGCTAATTTGAGTGATTCGGCTTTGATTTTGATTGATTGTCAAAATACCTATCGCAGAGGCGTTATGCAGCTCAGTGGCGTAGAAGAAGCGATTGTTGAAGCGAAAGCCTTACTCAAACGGGCAAGGGCTGCCAATATTCCTATCTTTCATATTCAGCATGATGGTGGCCCTGGCTCACCGTATGATTTAACCTCAGATATCGGCCAAATCTCCAGTGAAGTAGCGCCGCAGGATGGGGAGTATGTAATCACTAAAAACTTTCCCAATTCATTTATTCAAACAGAGCTGGACGAACGACTGAAATCGCTGAAAATTGAGAACATCGTGTTAGCGGGATTTATGACGCATATGTGTGTGAACTCCACAGCACATGGCGGATTTAATTTGGGATATAAACCGACTGTGGTCGCCAGTGCTACAGCGACTCGTCCGCTTGAAGCTGCTCATGGCAAACTGGTCCCGGCAGAACAGGTTCAGGATGCGGCCATTGCTTCGACCAGAGATTTATATGCTGCAGTAGTCGATCGTGTGGCAGATTTACCTGACTAGCCCATAAAAAAGCCCGGTGATGATTTTCATCTCCGTTTTTTTGACACGATTAGTTTTCGAAGGGAACAGGAATTGGCGTATTAGGCGTTGATGGTGGTAGTTGCGGTATAGCAAATTGCGGTTGGTCACCAGTCAGCGTTTTCAAAAATGCAGTGATATTTTTGATGTCCTGCTCTTCAAGTTGCTGGCCCAATTGCAATCTGGCCATTACATCCACGGCATCTTCCAGTTTCCAATACGCACCGTCGTGGAAATACGGATAGGTCAATTCAACATTACGTAAGGTCGGTACTTTAAAGGAAAAGCGGTCGGCATCTTTACCGGTCACGGCAATACGCCCTTCGGCAGGGTTATCTGTTTGGTAGGGCTCCATAATACCCATTCTTTGAAACGAGCTACCACCAACTGCTTCGCCGTTATGACAGGCTACACAACCGATTTGTTTGAACTTTTGATAACCGGCAATTTCCGTATCGGTTAAAGCGTTGTCATTACCGTTAAGCCATAAATCGAAACGTGAATTCGGCGTAACCAATGTTTCTTCAAACACAGCAATAGCGTTGGTGACTTGATCCAGTGTAATGTCATCGCTGCCATAAATTTTATTGAACTCAGCAACATATTGAGGAATCGAACGTAGAACATCGATGGCTAAAGAGTGGCTGAAAGCCATTTCCATTGGATTGGCAATTGGACCGGCAGCCTGTTCCTGTAAATCGGCGGCACGACCATCCCAGAATTGCGCCAGATTCATGCTGGAATTCAACACGGTGGGCGAATTGATAGGGCCTTGTTGCCAGTTATGACCTATCGATGTCGGCAGATTGTCACTGCCGCCCATACTCAGATTATGGCATGAGTTACAGGAGATAAAACCGGAACGAGATAGCCGGGGATCGAAAAAGAGTTTTTTCCCGAGTTCAACTTTATCCGGTTCGGTGATAATAAAAGGCTGAATAGGCTTAATCGGTTCATTTGCCAGGCGATTAGCCATGACAGGTGAAACATTCATAAGGGTAACCAGACCCAATAAGAGTGTTTTATACATTGCCCACCTCAATTTATTCAGTTGTCGTGAATTTGAGTGTAAGCGGAGTAATTATTTGCAGTGGGGTTAACAGGCAGGTAATTGATCTGGATCAATAGATCCAATCAGCATGATAAGCGCTATCCAGCGGGGATTAATTGTTATCATGACTAAATAATAATTAGAGAGAGAAAACAATGCGAGTAAAAGACTTCATCTGGTTAAGCGGCTTGTTGACAGTGATATCGCTGCCACTTTCAGCAGCAGAAAACGACTGGCCCGTTTATGGTGGTGATAACTTGCACCAGCGACACAGTAAACTGACACAAATCAATAAAAGTAATGTGACCGGTCTGGTCGAAGCATGGGAGTTTGATACCGGTGTTAATGACACTTTTCAAGCTACGCCGGTGGTACAGGATGGCGTGATGTATGTTTCTTTGCCGTTTAATGACGTCATTGCCTTGGATGCCGCGACGGGCAAACAGTTATGGCGTTATCAGCATGATTTGGACAAGGATTATCCGATTTGCTGTGGATCGGCCAATCGTGGTGTTGCTGTGTCCAATGGCATGGTTTTTACCGGCACTATTGATGCCCGACTGATTGCATTGGATGCCAAAACCGGCAAAAAACGTTGGGACCATCGTGTTATTGGTGAGAACACCGGCATCAGCGAAGATGCCAGCAAACTTGAGGATACTGAGCTGGGCAGTGTGTCTGGCACTTCTGGTGCCGGTATTAATATGGCGCCGATGATTTATCAGGATACGGTCATCATTGGCATCACTGGTGTAGGTTATGGATTGCATTTGGATGCAGTCGATTCTGACTCGCCTCTGGGAACCGTTGTCGGTATTGCCGGAAAATATGGACGTCGCGGGTTTATGGCGGGCTACGATATTCACACTGGTGAACAGAAGTGGCAGTTTGACACAATCAAGTCGGAAAACTGGGAGGGCAACTTCGTTACCAAAACGGCTGATGGGGTTGAATTACCTCGTAATATCACTAATGAAAAAGCCGCATTGCAAGAAAATGCCGATGCCTGGCGCTATGGCGGTGCTTCTGCCTGGAGTACGCCGGTTATTGATCCCTATACTGGCATATTGCATTTCGGCACGGGTAACCCCTCACCTCAAATGGAAGGATCGTCACGTCCTGGCGATAATCTTTACAGCAGTTCTTTACTGGCCCTTGATGCCAGTAGTGGTGATTATCGCTGGCATTATCAACAAGTGCCACACGATCTGTGGGGATATGATGTTGCCAGTCCGCCAGTATTATTTGATATAACGATCAGAGGTCAGCCGGTTCCAGCAATTGGTCAGGCGGGTAAAACCGGCTGGTTTTATGTGCATGATCGGCGTAATGGCAATTTTTTGTATAAAAGTGAAGCATTCGTTCCCCAAAAAAATATGTTCTCGCTGCCAAGCGCTGAGGGCACGATCATTTACCCCGGTGTTATGGGAGGAGCCAATTGGTCTCCGGTATCAGTAGATGCTCGGCGTCGCTTGGTGTTTATTCCTGGCATCCATTGGCCGGTGGAGTATAAATTACATCAGCAGGCCGCAAGTGAAGGTAAGGACGCCGTACGCTATTCTTCGATGTCGCCTATCAATACCCCTGAAAAACATGGATTGTTGACGGCAATTGATTTGGATAGTGGCAAGATTGTCTGGCAAGTGAAAACTGAAAACCCGTTGATCGGGGGCGTGTTAAGTACCGCCAGTGGATTGGTGTTTACTGGAGAGGGCAGTGGCGAGTTGATGGCTTTTGATGCCGATTCTGGCGAAAAACGCTGGAGTGGTAAAACTGATGCTGGCGTTAATGCGCCGCCCATAACTTATCGAATTGATGGCAAACAATATATTGCAGTGGCAGTGGGCGGCAATCGCTTGTTTGGTTTTAAAACCGGGCAGAAAATTAAAGTCTGGCGGTTACCTTAGAAGTTGGTGTTAATCGCAGCATCAGCTTCCAACAGAAAATAGACCTTTAACAGTTTTTGGAAACAACGACATAGATGAATAGCATAAAGGCTAGAGTTATTCTGCTTTGTGTCAGTCTGATCATATTGACAGCTCTGGCCATGCAGTTCAGTCATGGATGGTTTATCAGCCAGCATAACCAACGGCAGATGAATTCGCAGGTAGCGAATGCTTCGTATTTTCTGCAGCAATATATCGAGAGTCGTGAATCAAATTTGCGTTACTCAAGCAATGTGATTACTCAGGATTTTGGTTTCAGACAAGCCATTGCAACCAACGATCTGCCGACTATTACCAGTATGCTTACCAACCATGCCCAACGAATTCAGGCTGATCTGATGTTGGTGCTGAATAATGATGGAGAGTTGATTGCCGGCAATGAACTGGACTTTCCCTTTACAGAATTGGCCAATGTTAATTGGTTAGATTTCAACCGAGCTTCAGAAGCAGGTCAGTTTGTAGAAGTAAATAACCGTTTATACCGCTTGTTTAGTTTGCCCATCAGAGCTCCTCATCAAATTGGTATTAGCGTTATAGCGTTTGAAATCAATGGTATGTTGCTTGAAGAATTAAAGCTAAAAACAGGACTGGATATCATTTTTCAGTCGTCACTATCAGATTTGTTTTTAAGCACATTAAACATAGATAAAGCTGAGTTTGAAACCATTTTACAGCAAGAAAATCTACCGAAATTGTGGTGGCAACGCTCAGACTATTTATTGGAAAAAGTTGCACTGCAAAGTTCTTTGGAGCAACAAATACAACTGTTTCTGCTGGCCGATTTATCAGTGTTTTATCAGGTGTTTGATCGGTTAAATTATTCGTTGCTGTTGTTAACGCTGGTGATTGTTGTGATTGCAGTTGTCTTGAGCACTCTACTGGCACGTCGTCTGGCTAATCCGTTATCACATCTCTACCAAGATTTAATTTACCGGGCGACGCACGATCATCTCACCGCTATTTTTAATCGTTATGCAGCAATTGAGCGGATTACCGATGAGTTAAAACGTTCCTCACGCAATGACAAGATTTATTGTGTGGCTTTATGTGATATCGATAATTTTAAAAAGATAAACGATACCTACGGCCATGCTGTTGGTGATGAAATATTACGAGGTTTTGCAGCCCGTTTGAAGACCACTTTGCGTAGCTATGACGTACTCGGACGCTTTGGTGGTGAGGAATTTTTAATTGCCCTGCAATTAAAACCGGAAGAGGCAACGGCATCTTTTGAACGGTTACGAACCGTTATTTCATCGACGCCAATTACTGGTGGATCGGAGTTAATTCCTGTCACCATGAGTTGTGGGGTTTGCTTGCTATGGCCGGAAGACGATGTACCACCAATGGATGTCATTTTGCAGGCGGCCGACTCGGCTTTATATAAAGCTAAAGATCATGGTCGCAATCAGGTCATTTTCACTCATATCCCACAGTTTCCGGTAAAGGAAGCAGAAATGGATGAAGAAGCTTAATCAGCGATAAATGATTTCTTCGCGTAATTGCGCGAGTCTGGCAATCAGCTGGTTCTGTATTCGATGCGGAATACCCTCGTCATCCATGGCATTAATCAATAAATCCACTAGGTGGTTAAAATCCCTTTCATTGATATTCATGCCTGTATGAATATCCACCATATTGTCGCCGGTGTACTGACATGGCCCATCGGATATAGCACAGAAATGTTCAATCAGATTTTCTTTAAACCTGCTGACCCGTGACTGGGCAAAATAATGAAATACTTGTTCATCACGACCAATTTCTTGCACCAGGTTCTCGACGATATTATGGATTCCCGGTTCACCACCTAATTTGTCATACAAAGTTGTCTGTGGGGTGGTGGCACAGCCAGCAAATAACAAACAGCAAGCCCCAAAAAAAACTGTTTCGAAAGTTTGTCAGCATCAGAAGTAACCCGTCACAGAAAAATAAGCACCTTGCTGATTTTTGGCACCGGCGATTTCACCCAAATCCAACCAGGCTGCCGTCAAACTAATGACTTTATTAGGAAACCAAGCCACAAACACGTTTGACCAGTCATCTTCTTTTAAGCCCAGATTATCGGGCTTTTGACGGTATTCAACGCCCAAAGCCAAATGCCGACCAAATAAAATAGCAGTTGAAGCTTCAAGAACTATCTCACGCTGATTACCACGCTCTGCGCTGCCAAACCCCAATAAGCCGGTTTGATTGGCTTCGGTTGAGCGAGCGGTGATATTCCATAACCAGTTATATCCGCCAATTGCGCCGAGATGCAATTTGCTGGCGGCTAGATAAACATCCGTTCCTGAATCTTCATCAGCCCCTAACAGATAAGCTACTGTTGGATCATCGAGCTTTTTATGCTGAATACCCAGACTGATTTGCGGGAAACGACTATAGACAATATCGCCATAGAGTCTGGCTTTGACACCTAACACGCGTTGTTTGATATTGAGATTTAACGCGTCAACATGAAATTTCTGTTTGGCGACAGAAAATTCGACACGGTCATAAAAAGTGGCCTGTGCACCACATACATGCAAGTCATAATCATCAACGTTGGCACCACTGCAAAACACATTGGCGGCAATTTCATCTCGACTGCCGTAACCGGCTAACTGTGCCCATGGTACAAAACCGCCGCCACCTGCACCTTCAATTTGTGAAATGCCGGGCGTGGCGAGTAATTTGCCATCAGCAGCATAAAGCTGACTAGTGAATGTTAAAGTCAGCAGGAGCAGAATATGTCGCATTATTTTCACCTAACCAAGCAACGAGATCATTCGCATCTCGTGGTTTACTAATTAAATATCCCTGTACGCTATCGCAATCCATTTTTTTTAACAATTCATAACAGGCCGTATTTTCAACACCTTCAGCAACCACTTTTAAACCCAATGCATGTGCTAGATGAATAGTGGACCAGACAATCTTTTGATCTTTAGTTGAGGTATCCAGGTGGCGGATAAAACTCATATCAATTTTAAGTTCGTCGACCGGCAATATTTTCAATTTAGATAAAGACGATTGGCCAATTCCGTAATCATCCACGGCAATTTTGTAGCCAACCCGCTTTAAGGTTTTTAATACCTCAATACCCAATGCCTCATCGTGCATGATGTCACGCTCGGTGATTTCAATCGTTATGGCGTCTGCTGGTATGTTGTAAGTCGCAATTCGTGTGTTCAAATAATGACAAAAATCTGGGTGGGCTAAATCTTCTGCTGAGACGTTAATAGCTGCATTTAACAGCAAGCCCTGATCACGCCAAATGCGCAGTTGCTTAAACGTTTCATTTATAACCCAATGGGTTAATTTCACGATTAAGCCTGATTGTTCTGCCAGTCCGATGAATTTATCTGGAGCAATACGACCAATCCCTGGACGATGCCAGCGGATTAGGATTTCTACAGTTTCCATTTTGTCATTATGCAGTTCTACTTTGGGCTGGAAGTTTAGAAACAACTCAATATTATGAGGCTGTTTTAATAAGGCTTGTAAGGATTCGATCAGCATTAATTCTTCTAAATGCTGTTCATCTTCGCCCGCTTCATAAATGTGTATGGTCTGACGATTGCGACGAGCGTGATCGGCCGCTATCCGGACTCTTCGCAACATGACTTTACTGTCTTGGCTATGTTCTGGAAAACAACAGACACCCGCATAGAAGTGCAGGCTTAAACTGATATTACCGATTTGAAACGGCTGATGTAATGTTGCCAGCAAGGCTTCAACAATTTGTTTAGGATTTTGATCCGGTGTTAACTGAATGACTGATAAAAACTCGATGCCTTCCAAACGTGCATTAGTTTTGGCTGCCTCGGTCTCGAATTCATTGAGTCGATTGGCCAAAGCTGACAGACAGGCATCAGCGATTTCAGGTCCTAGTCGATCATTAATCTGTCTGAAATTCTGAATATACATGGCGATAACGACACATTGACCATAATCATGGAAAATCGTGCTTAGAGTGCTACGCATGGTGTGAATGTTTAATAAACCCGTTAAGGCATCGTGACGCGCCTGCCAAGTCACCACCTGTTCACGTTGTTTGACTTCCTGTCCCATGGTTTGAAGTGCAGATGCTAAATCACGAATTTCACTACTTGCTTGGCCTGGTTCACTCCATGCATCGTAATGACCTTTGGCAAACTGGTTGGCGGTTTTAACCAGTTTTGCCAGTGGGGTGGTTAAGGTATGTGCGATGACTGTGCTGATAAGAGTTGCAAACAAAATCACTAAAAAAACAATAAAAATGATTTGGTAAGCCATATCATCATATTGTTTGTATATAGATCGTAAATCAGCGGTGAATAAGAAACTGACAGGGTTCTCGCTGCTGCTGGTGGGCATAAATTCAGAACTGACAAAGGTGGGTCTGTCCAGCCATAGCCATCTGGAATGGGCTGCGTTGATTTCATCAACAAAGCGTTCGTTATTTTGAAAACCTTCTAGTGTTGAATGAACCGGAATATCTTTATTCATCAGGGTCAGATCCAACCCGGTAAGATCTTTGAGTTCAAACAGCGTTGTCTGACTGAGTTCAAAACCAACCAGGCTATAGGCGATGGTTCGTGGTGCCATCACCGGCAGCAAAATAAGCTCATAAATTCGATTATCCAGCATCACGATGTGTGCTGTAGCGGGTTTTTGTAGCAGGTCTTGCACTATTTGGCTCAGTATTTCCCGGTCATTACTGCCTGAACGACTGCTGGAAATTAAAGTACCCGATAAGTCGGTCAACAGCATTAAATCAGCATTGATACGTGCTCCATGATTCGCCAACACGCTGGCAATCGTATCTTTATCTCCTGAAGAAACTGCTTGTTTAAAACCGAAATCTGCTGTCAGCACGCGTGCTGAGTTCACCAGATTGTTTTCCGTTGAGCGGATGTACTGACGCAGAATGTTTTCTGCAGTGATGATGTTTTGGGCAATTTGTTGCTGGTTAAAAGTGTTGGCAGACCACCAGGAAATAGCTTGAATAACTAAAGTCGTTATCAGAACAAGTGCCAACGCAAATAACAGTATTTGCGTACGTAATTTAGTGATGCCCAATCGCACCAAAAGTATCCTCAAAAGAATCGCGTGGGGGAGGAGGGGTAAGCTCTATCTCAACGATGTATTCCCCGGTAGCATTTTTTTCTAGTTGGTTTACCTCAAAGGTTTGACGACTTTCAGCACCATTTGCCGCATAAGGATGCCAGATACTGATTTGAGGGGAGGATTCCGCTGATGCAGCAATATGAGCGACACCCAAATCAGATGAAGTAAAGAATTGATGCTCAGCGACATAAATATAACCAATCATCGAATCATGAATATTGCAGCCAACCACGACAACGCCGGGTTGCTCAAACACAATTTCTTTCTCGGGTTTATCAGCATATAGCTTGAGTTCGAAGGTTTTGGCTTCAGAGAAAGAGTAAACATGATGGCGAATATTATCGCTGTTAGGAAAGTCGACTGCTTGGCCTTGTTGAATAATAATTTGTTCAGGAACAAAAGCTTTATTGATTTGATCAATGACCGCAATGTTGGTAGGTGAACCTTTGATTTCAGCTGAGTTGAGAATTTCAATAACTGCGTTGGCAACCGGTTGCTGGTGCTGATCGATAATATTTAATGTCACAGCACTGGCCTGAACCGGTGAAACCAGGATTAATGGGCAGAGCAGTGTGCTCTTGGCAATCTTCAAATAGGATCTCACTTTTCTATCCTGTTATGACCTGAAATTGAGAAGGGATTGTTGAGGTTAAACCAGCCCTTGTTCCAGCATTGCATCCGCGACTTTACGGAATCCAGCGATATTGGCACCAAACGCTAAATTGCACGGCTGATGAAATTCTATGGCTGTTTCTGAACAGCGTTGATAGATATCTTTCATGATCTCCTGCAAGCGTTTATCCACCTCTGTAAAAGACCATTGAATCATACTGGCATTTTGAGCCATTTCAAGCTGACTAGTTGCCACGCCACCGGCATTGGCGGCTTTTGCAGGTCCATAATGCATGCCTGTAGCGATAATATGGGCTTGTGCGTCTGCAGTACAAGGCATATTGGCACCTTCGACAATACAGTTAATCCCATTTTCTGACAGTGCTTTGGCATCTGCTAAAGTCAGTTCATTTTGGGTTGCACAGGGAAAAGCGGCATCTGCTTTTATGCGCCAGACAGCATGGCCGTCGTTGGGGTATTTATCAATTGGGGTAAATTCGGCATCGGAATGTGATTCCAGATAGTCGATTAAGCTACTGCGGCGTTGCTCTTTCAATTCTCGAACAAGTATTAAATCGATACCTTTTTCATGGTAAAGCGTACCGGTACTATCAGAGCAACTAACTGGCAGAGCACCTAATTGATACAATTTTTCAATGGTATGAATAGCGACATTACCGGCCCCGGAGACCAGACATCTCTTACCGTCTAGGCTGTCATCGTGAGCTTGCAACATATTTTCGGTGAAATAGACCAGACCATATCCAGTGGCTTCTGAACGAACCAACGAGCCACCCCAATTAAGTCCTTTGCCCGTTAACACACCTTCAAAATTGCCATTGAGACGTTTGTATTGACCAAACATATAACCGATTTCACGTTTTCCCACACCAATATCACCAGCAGGAACGTCGACGGTAGCGCCGATATGACGATGTAATTCAGTCATAAATGCCTGGCAAAATCTCATGATTTCCTGTTCAGAGCGGTTTTTAGGATCAAAGTCTGAACCACCTTTACCTCCGCCCAGTGATAAACCGGTTAATGCATTTTTGAAGATCTGCTCAAAGCCCAGAAATTTTATGGTGCTGGCATTGACCGAAGGATGGAAGCGAATGCCACCTTTATAAGGGCCGAGCGTTGAACTGAACTGAACGCGGTAGCCCTTGTTGACATGCACTTTACCGTCATCGTCATGCCAGACAACTCGGAACATGATCTGACGCTCGGGTTCAACCATACGTTCAATAATATTTTGTTGCAGATATTGTGGATGTTTATCGATCAACGGGCGGAGAGATTGCAGAATCTCTTCTGTAGCTTGATAAAATTCTGGTTGACCCGGACTGCTTCGTTGCAGCTTTTTCATCGTCGTCTCAATATAAGACATTCATCACTCACTTGGTTAGGTTTACAGGTTTATTTCAGGTCAAACAATTTAACAGAAATGCAGCCGTTTATCAGACTTGAAGACGTGTAAATCGTTCATTGCAGTTGATTTGACTAAACTTGGCTTTGTTTTTAAATAGTATTTACCTTACGTAAATATCGATCAAAATATAACTTGGCAGCACTATGATTATATTGGTGGGAGATACAGTAGGGTGTCATAGCCGAATTTTAGGCAAAAAAAGCCGTGTATAAACACGACCATTTAATTTATGGAGCCGGAGATAGGATTTGAACCTACGACCCACTGATTACAAATCAGTTGCTCTACCAACTGAGCTACACCGGCAACAAGAGGCGCATTATACAAACAGTGTGGGTGGCGTGCAAGCCTGAATCAACTGTTAAAACATAATGCTGAATCGTTTATTTACAAACATTCACATGAGGGTAATAGACGATTACAAAAAGTGGGGTGAATGATGGGGCTCGAACCCACGACAACCGGAATCACAATCCGGGACTCTACCAACTGAGCTACATTCACCACAGAAATCTATTCAAAAGCCACTCAAATTAATTGGGTGACTTTCAGGAAGTCGACAATTGTACTGCCTTTATTTTTCTGGTCAAGGGAAATTCAGTTCCTAAGCCAGATCAAGGTCAATTTTCTTTTCATCCAAATCGACACGTACAACTTTCACACGAATTGAATCGCCTAAACGATAAGATTTACGCGTTCTTTCACCCATCAAGCGGTGACCACTGGCATCAAATTGATAATAATCGTTTTTCAGTGAAGTCACGTGGACCAAACCTTCTATGTAGATGTCACTGAGTTCAACAAATAAGCCAAATCCAGTCACACCACTGATCACGCCTTCATGAACTTCACCCACACGATCACGCATATATTCACACTTAAGCCAGTCAGCCACATCACGTGTCGCTTCATCCGCCCGACGGCTGGCCATTGAGCAATGTTCGCCCAGTTGAACCATAGCTTCTTCGGAATAGCGCCAAGTAGCCTTTTTCTGTTTAGTAATGACGTGCTTGATAGCACGGTGTACTAATAAATCTGGATAACGGCGAATCGGTGAGGTGAAATGCGCATAGGCTTCCAGACCCAAACCAAAATGGCCGACATTATCCGGAGAATAAACAGCTTGTTTCATGCTGCGAAGCATCACGGTTTGTAATAAATGCCCATCGGGACGTTTGCTAACGGTTTTTAATAATGAGGCGTAATGAGCTGGTTCAGGAGCATCACCACCACCTAAAAATAAACCAAGTTCGCCTAAAAACTCGCGAAGTGCTGTGAGTTTTTCGACCGATGGCACTTCATGTACACGATATAAAGCCGGCAGTTTACTGGAGATCAGGTATTGAGCTGACGCAACATTGGCGGCGATCATAAATTCTTCAATCAACCGATGAGCATCATTACGGGTGCGTGGTTCGATGGAAGAAATCTTTCTGTTTTCATCAAACAGAAATTGCGTTTCAGTCATTTCAAAGTCAATAGCGCCGCGTTTTTCACGTGCTTTGAGCATGACATGGAATAACTCATACATGGTTTCCAGACCTGGAAGTACATGAGCGAATTGTTCACGTAAAGCAGTATCGTTATCTTGCAGGATGCTGGCGACTTGTTCGTAAATCAGCCGCGCTTTTGAATTCATTACTGCTTGGTGAAATTTATAGGACTCGATTTCACCATCTTGATTGATGATCATTTCGCAGACCATGCACAAACGATCTACTTGTGGATTTAATGAACATAAGCCATTGGATAATGCTTCAGGCAACATCGGTATAACCTGGCTTGGGAAATATACCGAGGTGGCACGTTCCTGAGCATCTTTATCAAGATCATCGTCAGGTTTGACGTAATAAGAGACGTCAGCAATTGCCACCCATAACCGCCAGTTACCGGAATCCAGCTTTTCGGCATATACCGCATCATCAAAATCACGCGCATCAGAGCCATCAATCGTAACTAACGGCAGCTCACGTAAATCCAGTCGGTCTTTGATGGCTTCCTGTGGAATGTTCTCACCAAAGCTTTCTGCCTGGACGAGTGCTTTAGGTGACCAGACATGTGGTAATTCAAAACTGCGCAAGGCGATGTCGATTTCCATACCTGGCGCCATATGGTCACCTAAAACGGCAACAATTTTGCCAAGAGGGGAGCGATGTTTATTAGGATGTTCAGTAATTTCTGCTTCAACGATCTGGCCGTCTTTCGCATCCATTAATTCATGAGCAGGAATCATAATATCCTGGCTGATGCGACGATTATGCGGTATCAAATAATAAAGGCTAGCATCGGCTTGCAAGCGTCCAACGACGGTTTGATTAGCACGTTGCACGACTTCAACAATCGCACCTTCTTTACGACCCCGACGATCGGTGCCACTGATTCTGGCTAACGCACGGTCTCCATGCAACACCACACGCATTTCACGTTCGCTAAGAAATAAATCTTCGCCGCCTTCATCAGGAATTAAGAAGCCAAAGCCTTCGGGATGCCCCATTACACGGCCACTGACCAAATTCATTTTGGAGACGATGCCATAAGCGTTTTTGCGATTACGCAAAATTTGCCCATCGCGCTCCATTGCTCTTAAACGTCGGCGTAGCGCTTCGGTTTGATCTTCACCTTTAATATCTAGAAGTTTGGAAAGATGTTTACGGGAGAGTGGAGCATTGTGTTCTTTGAGGAGCTCGAGAATGAATTCACGGCTAGGGATTGGATTGTCGTATTTCTCGGCTTCACGACCCTCAAAAGGGTCCGTTATGTTTTGTTCAGTCATTGACAGTTTTTATCTCGATCTATATGATGCGCGTCTTCTTGCCCAGGTGGCGGAATTGGTAGACGCGCTAGCTTCAGGTGCTAGTGTACGTATGTACGTGGGAGTTCGAGTCTCCCCCTGGGCACCATTCCGAATTTTTCTCTTTTGTCACCCGACCATTTTAACTGCTTTGGTCGTTTCAGGTGAATCTTTCTCGTTTTGCATTCCCTCAATTTGATTATTAACGCTATTGAACCTATTTTAAGGTTACGATATTGTGCAACTTAAACCGCTAAGGTACGTGTCAATTGTTCCCAGCGGATTATCAGCCTTTGCACAGTGAGAACGGACATGGCAACCTTTATAGATTCGATTGACGAACGTACCAAATTAGCCGGCACAAATCACCTTGAAGTATTGCTGTTCAGCATGGGGACCAATGATGATACTGGTCGAAATGAACTGTTCGGCATTAATGTTTTCAAAGTTCGAGAAGTACTGAATGTTCCCGAAATCACCAGTGCACCAGAAATGCCCGATGGTATAGAAGGGTTTGTGAGTTTACGCGGCGATATGGTTCCGATAATTAATTTACAAAAATTTTGTAAATTAAAATCTCAGGAAACCCCTAAAATCCTGATGATTACCGAGTATAACACCCATGTTCAGGGGTTTCTGGTTACTTCAGTTGATACCATCCAACGATTAAGCTGGCAGCAAGTTAAAGAACCACCTCCATTAATTTCCAAACGTTTAGGCGGTTTAGTTACTGCGGTTGCCGAGTTACAGGATAATCGGCTGGTGATGATTATGGATGTTGAAAAAGTTCTCGCCGATACCGGTGACTTTTATGATGAAAATGCGTTTGAGGGTATCGAAAAAATTGAGAACGGCAAAAAGTACAAAGTACTGTATGCCGATGATTCAAATGTTGCTCGTAAGCAAATCACTCAGACTCTGGATAAGTTGGGGGTCAGCCATACTGGTGTTATTAATGGAGCACTTGCCTGGAAAGCGCTGGATAAACTGGCGACACAATGTGAGCAGGAAAAACGTGATATCACCACAGAAATTCAAGTGGTGTTAACCGATGTTGAAATGCCTGAAATGGACGGTTACGTGTTGACCCAGAAAATTAAGGCTGATCCTCGTATGGCGCATTTACCGGTGATTATGCATTCATCACTCACTGCTGTGGCAAATCAGGCGATGGGCCGAGGTGTGGGTTCAGATGCTTATGTATCAAAATTTCAGCCACGTGAACTCGCCGCCACAATTCGTGGTTTTATTGAAAACCATCATTAATTGGCTTCTGCCGTATTGATCTGAGTGGCAATTGATCAGCCCGATCAACGATGATCGTCCACCCGTTCTGTTAAAGGCAAAACAATTATGCAACATCGTCATAGCAGTATACGAATTGTCGACAATCTTGCTGAAATCACCCGACACCATGATCGGCAGGTGTTGGAAAAAAGCCTGTTAAAAACCTTAAATGAATTATTTCCGGCGCAGTCGCTGCGACTGTTTCGAGTGCGCCGCCATGATCTGGTGCATGACATCAGCCTGCTGGCCTTTTGTGTGAATGATGTTATTTCGTCTTCTGATCAGCACCCTAAACTGAATTTTGAAACGGCTGATGAATTGACTGCAGCACTTACCAAAGCCATCGATAAAGAAGATATTGTTTCTTATCGCCAATCTGGAAATGACGGATGGAATGTCATTTATCCTGCTTTTGATTCACATGGCGAAATATTTGCGAGTTTGGTGCATCACTGTCACGAGTTGCCTTCTGTCAATGATCAACGACTAGTGCATGGAATTCTGAGAGTTTATGCCAACTACCTAGCGTTAATTGACAAATCTCAACGTGACAAATTAACTGGTTTATACAATCGTGAAACGCTTGATGAGCAGATAACCAAAATTCTGGTGAATCAAAGTAGTGAACTTAATAAACTTATGGCTTCCCCAAATGATTCGCGTCGTCGTCGCTATGCCATTAAACATTGGTTGGGGGTAGTGGATATTGATAAATTTAAAGTCATTAATGATACCTATGGTCATTTATATGGTGATGAAGTAATTATTCTGGTTGCCCGATTGATGACTTCAGGCGTGATTCGCGATGATGATCTGATTTATCGTTTTGGTGGCGAAGAGTTTGTGGTGTTGCTTAAAGCGGCAAATGAAGTGGATGCCATGCAGGCATTTGAACGAATTCGTAAAGTGGTGGCAAATCATAGTTTCCCTCAACTTGGTCAGGTGACGGTGAGTGTTGGTTTTGTCGAAGTCTCAGCCCAACTCTCACCAACCGACGTAATTGGTCAGGCCGATGAGGCTTTGTATGCCGCGAAAAATGAAGGTCGTAATCAAGTACAAAATTATCATCATCTAGTTGCTGCAGGGAAGGTGATGGAGCCTAAAAAAATGGTGAGTTCTAATGTTGAATTGTTTTGAATTAAACCCAGGAAAAAAATGAGTTTCCGTAATTTGTTATTAGCTGACAAAATCATTATCGAATTGGATAAAGCCTTAACCACTTTGGCGGGCACACCGCTTTCCAGTGGCAGAGACAATCCTGCGAAGGGTATAGAAGAAAACGTGTTGAATGATAATGAGCGACGCCAATCAATTGCCTTGATGCGCGTCAATCATTCCGGTGAAGTTTCCGCGCAGGCTTTATATCAAGGTCAGGCTTTGACGGCCCAGTTGACGGATATACGTGAAGCAATGCAACAAGCGGCAGCAGAAGAAAACGATCATTTATTGTGGTGCGAACAACGCTTGCAACAACTGGAAGGTCGCACCAGCATACTCAATCCACTTTGGTATGCCGGTTCGTTTGTGATCGGTGCAGTTGCTGGAAAAATAGGCGATAAGTGGAGTTTGGGGTTTGTTGCCGAAACCGAAAAACAGGTAATTGAACATCTTGATGAGCATTTGGGCAAAGTCAGTGAAAATGATTTGCGAAGCCGCTCGATATTAGCGCAAATGCGTGAAGATGAACGTCATCACCAAGATACTGCAATAGCGGCTGGTGGGGCTGAATTACCCTGGTTGGTGCGAAAAATAATGCAGCCGATGTCGAAAGTGATGACGCGAAGCAGCTACTGGTTGTAACTGGATTTCAATAAATAGTGGTAAATTTCACCGAAATATTGAAACGCTCCGGTTGTTCTTCTATAGGTTGAACTCTCACAACCTTCGCCTCTGCGACAAAGTCAGCAAGTTCTGGGTTATGACTTTTTATACTAATTTGTAATATTTCGCCTTCAGTAACAATGTCATCTGATATCAAACTCAAGCCACTTGCGCTTAAATCAAGTCCTTCTGCATGAAAGGTTTCCGCAGGATCCTGGCGTTCGATCTTCACCGGACCATTTACCCGCATGCGAAAAAATTACGTTTCTCTTCATAATCCTGATTTGTCATAAGCCTTATCCCATTTATTGAAGCAGTTGCCTATCAGATGTGCCTAGCCTAAGCTAAGTTCTGTTCATTCGTCCAGAGATATCCATGCCAGTCACACAACTTAATGCTTCACAACTTTACCACGGCTGCAATCCGGCCGATTTGCCATTCAAAACAACCGCAACCATAGAACCTCTAACGGGCTTGATTGGTCAGGAGCGGGCTCGCGAAGCCATTGAGTTTGCAGCCAATATTCAGGCCGAGGGTTATAACCTGTATGTGATGGGTGAAGCCGGTATGGGGAAAAAATCGTTGGTAGGGGAGTTTCTCACCAAATATTGTGCCGGTCGTCCGGATGCCAAAGACTGGGCCTATTTGCATAATTTTGATATTCCCCAGCAGCCAAAAGCGTTGTCATTGCCTGCGGGGGATGGTGCGCAACTAAAGCTTGATATCGAGCGTGTCATCAAAGAGCTTCAACAACAATTACCTTACGCATTTGACGATGAATATTACCGTGGACGACTACGCGCAATTGAAGAAGCCAGTCGGCAACATCGGGTGAGGTTGTTTGCTGCGTTACAGGCTGAAGCAGATAAACAAGGTGTGGTGTTACTGCGGATGGAAGATGGCGCGTATGCCTTTGCCGCCCAACACGAAGGTGAGCCTTTATCTGGAGAGGCTTTTGAAGATCTACCTTATGCCAAAAAAATGGAAACGGAAGAGGCCATTGCCAAACTGCAAGTTGATATGCAGGAAACGTTGATTGAAATCCACGAATGGGAACATGACACCGTTAATAAAATTACTGCATTAAATGATCAGGTGGCTTTGGAGGTTATTACGCGCCAGATAGATTTTTTACGTCACGCATATCCAAAATCCCAGCTGTTGCAGAATTATTTTGATGATATGCAGTTTGATATTCAACGCAATATCGACATGTTCTTAAAAAACGATGAACGTCAGGAAGATGTGAACATTGATAATTGCCTGAAGCGCTATCAGATCAACTTGATTGTCGACAATGCTGACCTGCATGGCGCGCCAGTGGTGTATCTCAATCAACCGAATCATCAAAACTTGTTGGGTTGTGTGGAAAACATGGCAATGATGGGAGCGTTAGTCACCGATTTTACCTTGATCAAAGCGGGAGCTTTGCATCGCGCCAATGGTGGTTTTTTAATTGTTGATGCCGAAAAGTTATTGGAGCAACCTTTTGCTTGGGAAGGTTTAAAAGCCGCATTAAAATCATCGGAAATTCCGCTGGAAAACCTTGAGCGTACATACAGTTTAGTGGCTACTGTCTCACTGGAACCCGAGCCGATTCCGCTTTCGACCAAAGTAATCCTGCTTGGCAATCGAGATCTTTATTATCAGCTTTACGAATGGGACCCTGAATTTGCAGGATTATTCAAAGTTCTGGCTGATTTGGAAGACGAATTACCTCGTACTGCTGAAACACATATGCAAATGGCTAAACTTATTGCCTCAACTGCAATGAATGAGCATTTGCCTGCATTGCAGCAAGGTGCGGTCGCCTTAATGATTGAGTACGCAGCAAGATCGATTAATGACGGTCAGCAGTTATCTTTACATATAGGCGATATGACGGATCTGTTGCGTGAGTCAGCCTATTGGACGCGAAAATATCAACAAGCAGAGATAACGGCTGATGCTGTGAATCACGCCTGGCAACAACGTCTCCAAAGAGTGGATAGGGTACGCACCGTGGTCTATCAACAAATCCAGCGGCAAATTATTCAGCTCGATGTGAGCGGCAAACGTGTTGGTCAGGTAAATGGTTTATCAGTTTTAAGTATCGGTGGTTTTCATTTTGGTGAACCAACGCGTATCACAGCCAGTTGTCGTTATGGTGATGATGCTATTATCGATATTGAACGCGAAGTTGAGCTCGGTGGAAATCTGCATGCCAAAGGGGTGATGATTCTGGCCGCCTATCTAGGTTCGTTTTATGCTGCTGACAAACCTTTATCAATGGCTGCCAGTATTGTGTTTGAACAGAACTATGGTGAGATTGATGGCGATAGTGCCACGGTGGCAGAGTTATGTGCATTATTGTCCGCCATCGCCAAAATTCCGTTGAAACAATCCATGGCAATTACTGGCTCAATGAATCAATTCGGTCAGGTGCAGGCTATCGGTGGTGTTAATGAAAAAATTGAAGGTTTTTATGATGTTTGCTCGCTAGTTGGCATGACGGGGACACAAGGGGTGATAATTCCGCGCAGCAATATGCAACATCTGATGTTAAAACCGGAAGTCAGGCAATCGGTTGAAAATGGTCTGTTTCATATTTATGCCATTGATGATATTGCAGATGCTATTACTATACTGACTGATCATGAAGTTGGTGTAGCGGATGAAGATGGTAACTACCCAGAAAAAACTTTTAATGCGGCAGTAGCAGCCAGACTTGCGAATTGGGCTGAGCTCAATAAACATGACAAAGACACCAGTCACGAGGCGAGTGATTAGACTTCAGTAATCAATAAACCAGCCGTTAACATCAATAAGCAGAGACTCATTGATAGGTATGTCATCCATGAATAAACAGTTTGTTATTAAATTAGGAAGTATGGCATTTGCATTAATGGCAGTTCCGGTACAGGCATTGACCCCTGTGCCGGTTCCCACCGAACCAATTTACTACGAACCACCTATTGTTGAAATAACGGATGAAATTCGTAAACATAGCTGTGTGGAGATTGATGGAGCGATTAATCAATTGCACCCATACCGATACAGTTACAAACCGGATTTTTATGCCGATGGCAGTAATAAACTGGCGACTACCTTAATTGCTTTCGATACTATCCCGATTGTTAAAGGTTGGTTAGGATTAGCCTATTTGAGCTATTCTTCATTGGTGGATGAAAAAGAAGCAAGGCGTACACAGCAGATAGAACAGAAAATTGCCATGTTACAGCGGGTGAAGGCGGAAAAGCATTGCTTTGAATAAAAGTTAGTTTCATGTTTTCTTCGCATGCTTTTACTTGTAGTCGTCTTCACTTCTGGGGTAGTATCAAATTGTAAAACTACCCAGAGAGGTAAACACAATGAGTAGCACAATCGATATTAAAACAAAGTGGTACGAGAGCAATCACGCAGCGATAGACAGTATTAAAGCTAAGTTGCAATCCGCAAACGCAGTGAGAGATAAAATGAAAAAACTGCCTTGGTACAAAGCGGCTCAGAATCCTGTTCAGCATTCTGAACGTCCGTGGTATGAAGCCAATCTGGTGAAGCATCTTGATACCAAGAAAAAATGGTATGAAGCTAACTTACGCAGTGCTGTCGAAGCAGTGCGCGCAAACCGTCATTGGTATGAAGCGAATTTGGATAACACACCAACTGAAACCCATTGGTATGAGTATGCTGATTCACAATATAGTGATTTGAAAAAACGCTTCCAACAAGCTAATTTGGCTAAATTCCGCGAGCAACATAGCAAGTGGTATGAAGCCAATCTGGATCAAACGCCAACCGACAAACATTGGTATGAGTTCAGTGATGAACAAATGGCCAGTGATAGAAAATGGTATGAGGCGAATCTGCAAGCGGCGCGCGAAAGCCATAAAAAATGGTATGAAGCGAATCTGCATCCCGATCCACATGCAGATATCAAACAGAAATGGTATGAAGCTAATATCAGTCTGGTAAGAACACAACAGATTAAACGCGACTGGTTTGCTTATAACACCAAAGTTGCACGTGAAAATGCGAAATGGTATGAAGCTAATCAGCGTCCTGCCCAGCAACGCGATACTCACTGGTTTGAAGCCAATATGGTGGATCACTTAGATACCAAGAAAAAATGGTACGAAGCCAATCTTCGCAGTGCTCTCGAAACAGTTCGGGCGAATCGGCAGCATTGGTATGAAGCGAATCTGAATAACACACCAACTGAAACTCATTGGTACGAGTTTGCTGATTCACAATATAGCGATCTGAAAAACGCTTCCAACAAGCTAATCTGGCTAAATTCCGTGAGCAACATAGCAAGTGGTATGAAGCTAATCTGGATCAAACGCCAACCGATAAACATTGGTATGAGTTCAGTGATGAACAAATGGCCAGTGATAGAAAATGGTATGAGGCGAATCTGCAAGCGGCGCGCGAAAGCCATAAAAAATGGTATGAAGCGAATCTGCATCCCGATCCGCATGCAGATATCAAACAGAAATGGTATGAAGCCAATATCAGTCTGGCGCGTACCCAAAAAATCAAACGTGATTGGTTTGAAAATAATATGCGTTTAGCACGTGAAACGCAGAAAAAAACAGACAAATAATACGTTTTAAATGAAGTTATTAAAGCAGCTGGTGCCATCACCAGCTGCTTTTTTTTGGGAGTTATGTGATGCACATTACCTGTTTCACAGTTGGTGCATTTCAGGTCAATACATATTTGATCCAAGATGAAGCAACCGGTGCCAGTGCAATTGTTGATACCGGAGAAACGGATGAGTTAGTCAAAAAATTACTGGCCATCAGACCTGTACCAGAAATCCAGATGATATTGTTAACTCACGGGCATCTTGACCATGCGGGTGGATTAATTGCTCTGCAGTCAAAGTTTAATGTGCCAACATATTTACCTCGTAAAGAGATCCCGTTATTTGAAACTCTACCAGTTCAAGGTGATTGGTTTGGGCAACCGGCCTTTAATCGACAATGCGGACGTATTGATCATCTTGTGGATGATGGTGATGAGATTCAGCTAGGTAAGACAACACTCAAGTTTATTTCCACTCCAGGACATACTCCCGGGCAGGGTTGTTATTATGATGAGCAGGATATTTTTGTGGGTGATACGTTATTTTCAGGCAGTGTTGGCCGAACTGACCTGCCCATGGGTAATCCGGCTATAATGCAGCAAAGCTTACAACGCTTAGTGCAATTGCCAGGACATTTGCGTGTGCATAGCGGACATGGACCAGTCACTACGATTGAGCATGAGAAACAACATAACCCTTTTTTAAAGTTTTTGAGACAAGCATAAAAGATGGCTAATACAGATAGATTAATTGAAGGTTTTAGACGTTTCAAAAAGCATTATTTTGGACAGGATAGTCGTCTCTACGCCAGCATGAAAACTGGCCAGCCCGCCAAAACGTTAATGGTCGGCTGCTGTGATTCACGAGTTGATCCGGCTATTTTGACGGATTGTGATCCTGGTGATCTGTTTACAGTCAGAAACGTCGCCAACCTCGTGCCACCTTGTGAGAATGATGGTTTGCACCATGGCACTAGTTCAGCACTTGAGTTTGCAGTGAATAATCTTCAGGTTGAAAACATTATTGTCATGGGGCACGCAAACTGCGGTGGAATAAGGGCGCTCTGGGAAGACGATGGTCAGCAAAACTCCAAGTTCATTCATCAATGGGTATCAATAGCGCAGCCAGCAAAAGATTGGGTTAAACAGCATCATCATGGAGATGAACCTGCTCAATTGAAAGCATGTGAGCAAAGGGCCGTATTAGTTTCGTTAGATAATCTGATGAGCTTTGAGTGTGTAAAGGAACGTGTTGAAGATGGCCGTTTGACCTTACACGGCTGGTACTTTGATTTAGCGGCGGGGGAGTTGCTTTGCTTTAACTCCCAAACCGGTCAATTTGAACCGGTTCAGGAATCAACTAGTTAAACGATTATTGAATATCCGGGATTTGGCCTGCGGGTTGTTGTCCACCCATAGGCTCTCTTGATGTCTCTGGAAGTGCTTCTTTTTGCTGTACAAGAGCAGGATCAGTTTCGTCAATTGTCTCAACTTTTTCTTCGCCCAAACCGATAAGGTTCAAAATACTGTTGAAAAAACCAGTTTTCTGTTCGGTAAGTGGCACAACGACATTTGTATCGGTACGTTGCTCTTCAGTCAATTGAATGCTTTCAACAATACGTGTGTTGCCATCAACATAGTCCAGCGTTTCTTCATCATCAAAATATAAAGTAATGCGACGTTGTTCGCGTGGGCCGCTTCCAGGCTGGAAACTGTAGAGGTAATCCCAGCGATTTGGATGGAATACATCAATTAGCATCGGTGTTCCCATTACAAAGGAGACCTGACTTTTGGTCATACCAGGCTCCAGTTTGCTGAGCATTTCCTGAGTAACCTGGTTACCTTGCTGAATATCTATTCGATAAACACCAGGTATTTTATCTTTGCTACAGGCGCTAAGCGTGAGAATAACCAAGGAAAGGCTATAAATAAGCAGGCTTTTCATTTAGTATTTGTTTCTGTATTGATGACGAAAGTGCGATGATACGCTATTCGTACGTATTCTACGAGGCAACAATAATAATGGAAAGACAAGATTTAAGAAAAGCGGGATTGAAAATTACTCTGCCACGTTTAAAGGTGTTAGAGATCCTTGAACATTCCAAACAACGCCATCTCAGTGCTGAAGATGTTTACAAAGCTTTGCTGGAAATGGGTGAAGAAATCGGCTTGGCAACGGTATATCGTGTGCTGACACAATTTGAAGGCGCCGGTCTGGTATCACGTCTGAATATCGATGGCGGTCATGCTGTATTCGAATTGGAAGATGGCGAACATCATGATCATTTATTTTGCGTGAAATGTAATCGCATTATTGAATTCTATGATGAAGTGATTGAAGAGCGTCAAAAAGCTATTGCCAAAGCAAATGGTTTTGAAATGACCGATCACAGCTTGTACATTTACGGCATATGCAACCGCGAAGAGTGCAAGAAAGATAAATAATCAACTTTGGCCCTGATCCAGCATCTCTTCAGCATGTGAACGAGTTTTCTGGGTCAGGTTCATCCCGCCCAACATCCGGGCAATTTCTTCAATGCGTTGTTCACGATTAAGTTCGCTGATTTCGGTGTGGGTTTTATGCTCACCCAAAATTTTAGTAACTTGCAATTGTTGATGCGCTTGTGCAGCAACCTGAGGTAGATGCGTTATACAAATCACTTGTTGAGTTGATGCCAGTAATTTGAGGTGTTGTCCGACGATTTCTGCTACGCCACCCCCAATTCCCACATCAACTTCATCAAAAATCAACGTAGGTACACTGCGTTTTCCTGCAGTTACCACCTGAATCGCCAAACTTATCCGAGCTAATTCACCACCCGAGGCTATTTTTGCCAGTTCACCTGCCGGCTGACCGGGATTAGTGCTGACTAATAGTTGAATATTATCTGCACCATGTTCAGTGAATTTGCCTTCCTCAAAAGGTCTTATAACAAATTCAATGCGACCTGCAGGTATGGCCAGTTGTTGTATAGATTGGGTTATAGTTTCCGCTAACGGTTTTGCGTGTTGCTGTCTATTTGCACGGATTTCGGCGCAAAGCTCCAGACAACGCTTTTCTTGAATTTTAAGCTGCTTTGCCAGCTCAGTTTGATTTTGCTGGGATTTTGAAAGGCTGTTTAATTCATCGCACAAAGCTTGATAGTGGGCTGGTAATGTTTCAATTTCGACATGATGTTTACGAGCCAAATCATGTAAAACGGATAATTGTGCTTCAACAGCCTCAAGTCGTGATGGATCCAGATCAGCATTGTCCAGATAGTGACGCAGCGAAGTTGCTGTTTCATCCAGATTGATTGCGGCACTATTAAGAGTTTCAATGATCTCAGCAAACCGAGGCTCATACTGCTGTAATTTTTCCAGCTCAGTGAGAGCCGCGCCGATAAGATCGTAAGCAGCACCCTGATCCTGATCAAATAAACGATGCAAGGTTGACTCAGTGGTATGAAGCAACTGCGCGGCATGTGCTAACTGTTGTTGTTCCTGTAACAGTTGTTCAATACCGCTTTCGCTGAGAGATAAGGGCTCCAGTTCACTTATCTGATAATTCAATAATTCCTGGCGAGCTAATTGCTGCTCTGATTGTTGGCGTATAGCTGCGAGCTGTTGTTGGGTCTGCTGCCACTCGGTATAGGCGCTTTTCAAGGCTTTAAGCAGAGTTTTATTATTCGCTACGATATCCAGTAATTCGCGCTGTGTTTCCGCGCGCAGCAGGGATTGGTGTTCATGTTGGCCATGAATATCAATGCTTAACTCACTGATATAACGTAATTGAGTTAATGGAACCAGACGTGCGTTTATATAAGCTTTGGAACGACCATCCCGACTGATAGTACGGCGCAAATGACATTGGTCATCATCATCAAGCTCTTGTTCTTTAAGCCATTGTTGTAATGGCAGATTATGGCTGATATCAAAACTAGCTTCTATTTCAGCACGTTCACTGCCGTGCCTAACCATGTTCGAATCAGCTCGATCACCTAGAACTAAACCCAAAGCATCGACCAGTATGGATTTACCGGCCCCGGTTTCGCCTGTCAGTGAGGTCATGCCGGATTTGAATGTTAGGGATAGATCTTCAACTACTGCCAATTGGCGGACGGTTAACGCTGTTAGCATGTCAGTTTTCGGCCCCATTCCAGTTTGGCACGCAAAATCGAGTAGTGATCATGATCTTCAAGGTGCAGTAAATCGATACGGTTCGCATGACGTTGAATACGGACACTATCGCCAGGTTCAAGAACATGGCCGGGTCGTCCATCACAAGTAACCATCGCCGTAGTAATATTATTTTCACTTAATGTGATGTCAATAATGCTACTGGCAGCAATCACTAAAGGGCGATTGCTCAAGGTATGTGGACAAACTGATGCTAATACTACCGCGTCCAAATCTACATCAAGAATCGGACCTCCCGCTGACATGGCATAGGCTGTTGAGCCAGTGGGTGTAGCAACCACTAATCCATCAGCACGTTGACTGTTTAAAAAACGACCATTGATATGAGTTTCAAATTCGATCATATGCCTGCTTTGATGTGAATGTATAACCACATCATTCATCGCAATGCAGATAGGATTTTCAGCATTATTCAGGTGGGCTTGAAGCAGAAAACGATTGTCATGCCGATATTGACCGTCAAGAATTCGGCCTAGCTGAGTTTGCAGTTTATTCAGTGTGACATCGGCCAAAAATCCCAATCGACCAACATTTACGCCAACGACCGGTAGATCAAAACCAGCCAAGGCCCGTGAGGCTGAAAGCATTGTGCCATCGCCACCGATTGCTATAGTCAGATCGCACTCTGATGGAAACTCGGCAATCGAAATAACTTCCAAATTAGGTAAAAAACTCATCGGTTCGTTGCAAAATACTTTTAACTCTCTGGATAACAGGAATTCATTTATTTGAATTACAGCAGTTTCCAAGACAGGATCGTCTTTGCGAATAAACAGGCCGATACGTTTAAAAGTGTTATTCATCGTCGAATTTGCAATTGAGTGTTATTAAAAAATAGTCCGCTGATGGTAATGGTTTTGTCATCAAATCCAAAGCAAAATTGGCCGCTTAATAAAAACTCGGTGAACGCTACTATCACAGAGCCCTATAGATGCTAGAATATGTCGATTTAATCCAATCAATCAATGAGGATACACATGGCGACTGAACGTACTCTGTCAATTATTAAACCAGACGCGGTAGCAAAAAATGTTATTGGTGAAATTTATTCACGTTTTGAGAAAGCTGGTCTTTCTGTTGTTGCTGCCCGTATGGTGCATCTCACACAACAGCAAGCAGAAGGCTTTTATGCCGAACATAAAGCCCGTCCGTTTTTTGGCGATTTGGTAAGTTTCATGACTTCTGGTCCTGTCATGATTCAGGTCCTGGAAGGCGATAATGCTGTTATCACACATCGCGATTTAATGGGCGCAACAAATCCTGCTGATGCAGCACCTGGGACTATTCGTGCTGATTTTGCGCAAAGCATTGATGAAAACGCCGTTCATGGTTCAGATTCAGCTGAAAGTGCCGCTCGTGAAATCGCGTATTTCTTTACTGAAGATCAATTGTGCGCCGCACTCGCTAATCGTTAAATAATGGCAAACACATTGACCAATCTGCTTGGTCTGGACCTGAAAGGTCTGGAAGGGTTTTTCGTCGAGATCGGTGAGAAACCTTTCGTGCGCGCCAGCTTTTACAGTGGATCCATCAGTATCGCGTTACTGATTTTGAAGAGATGAGTAATCTGAGCAAATCTCTGCGCGAAAAACTGAGCCAAATTGCCGAAATACGTGTACCCGAATTGCTGCAAGAACACATATCCACAGATGGTACCCGTAAATGGATCATCAAAATGGATGGTGATAACGCCATTGAAACGGTATTCATTCCTGAAAATGGTCGAGGCACTTTATGTGTGTCTTCTCAGGTGGGGTGCGCCCTGACTTGTACTTTTTGCTCTACTGGTCAACAGGGCTTTAATCGTAATCTGAGCGCAGCAGAAATTATTGCTCAACTGTGGATTGCCAATGAAGCCTTAGGCAAAGATCCGAAAGGCAATCGTATGGTGACTAACGTTGTAATGATGGGCATGGGGGAACCGCTGACTAATTACAATAATGTGATTACTGCGATGAACCTGATGCGAGATGATTTGGCCTATGGTATTTCCTGGCGGCGCTTAACATTGAGTACCTCTGGTGTGGTACCGATGATTGATCGTTTAAAAGAAGATTGTCATGTCAGTCTGGCTATTTCATTACACGCTGCAAATGATAAATTGCGCAGTGAGATTATTCCGTTAAACGATAAATATCCGATTGCCGAATTACTGGCGGCGTGCAAACGTTATGTGACTGGTGAACAATTGCGTCGTCATATCACAGTCGAGTATGTGATGTTGGCAGGCATCAATGATTCAGAGCAGGATGCTAGGGATTTGATTCGAATTCTCAAAGGCATCCCCAATAAAATTAACCTGATTCCGTTTAATCCGTTTCCAGGTACCGATTATTTGTGTTCATCACGCAATGTGATCAACCGTTTCAAAGAACAACTCATTGCTGCTGGTCTGGTAGCTACTGTACGAAAAACCCGCGGTGATGATATCGTAGCAGCCTGTGGTCAATTAGCAGGCGAGGTACAGGATAAAACTCGTCGTACTCAGAAACTAGTCGAGCGGGAGGTTGTTTTCGTCCGATGAAATCATCTTTGCAAATAGGTTTTCTGGCGACATCTATTATGCTGCTAACGGCATGTGGTACAACAGGACCACGTGAACATATAGCACCGGATCCAAAAGCTGCGGAATTAAATATGCAGTTGGGCATAAGTTATCTGCAACGTGGTGATTATGAAATTGCCATGGAGAAGCTTGATAAGGCGCTGAAGCAAAACCCTAATTTACCCAGTGCTCATAATACGATGGCCTTGCTATATCAGCGATTGGGTGAAAATCAGAAAGCTGAAAAACATTTCAAAGAAGCAGTGAATCGTGCTCCACAATATTCCGAAGCACAGAATAACTATGGTGTTTTTTTGTGTCAGCAAGGTAAATATGAGGAAGCCGAAAAACGTTTTCTAAAAGCGGTTGAAAATCCGTTGTATCAAAGTGCTGCAATGGCCTACGAAAACGCTGGTCTATGCACTCGAGAAATTCCGGATATGATTAAGTCTGAATCTTACTTCAGACGAGCTTTACAGATTAACCCTAATTTAAGTAAATCCTTGATGGGCATGGCTGATCTGAGCTATGAACAGATGAATTACATGCAGGCAAGAGCGTATATACAACGTTTTAACAGTGTGTCTCCCTGGACACCACAGGCTTTACTCACAGCCATAAAAACTGAGCAAAAACTGGGTAACGAAGACGCTGTATCCAGTTACAAATTAATTATGCGAGCCCGGTTTCCGGATTCCGACGAAATGCGTATGGTCAATGAAGGTATCTAACATTTATGACTGAAAGTCATACAGAAGAAGCGAGTGTTGTTTCATCAACAGCAGATGTTGGTAAACGTCTGCGTGAAGCTCGGGAAGCAAAGAAGATCTCTATTACTGATGCGGCTGCTCAGCTGAGAGTAACTCGAGATGCAATTGTTCATCTTGAAGAACAAAACTGGGATAGGCTGCACGGTAGAACTTATGCGCGTGGTTATTTTTTGAGTTATGCCAAATTCTTGGGGCTTCCTCAGGATGAAATGCTGGCAGGCTTCAATATTGAGTTCAATGAAACCATTGATCACCGAACACCTTCCATTGCCCCAATACAACAAATAAGACCAGCGAAATCTTCGTTTCAATTGTTGCCGTTTTTACTACTTATCATCGTTGGTATATTGGCTTGGTTTGCCTATCAACAATGGCAACTGACACAAACTGACAATCAGATTAGTGATATTCCTAATCAACCGCTGATAGAGCCATTAGACCCGCTGGAAACTAGCGAAATGTCTCCAATACCAGTTACAGAATCGGCTACTGAGCAGTTTGTTGATATCGACGAGCCACTCATATCATCAGAAGAATTAGCTGAAGATCTGATACAAAATGATTCCTCTCAAGTTGATCCGATACCTGTTATGGCAGAATCCGAGCTTGAAGCAACTGCTCCGACAGTTGCTGAGGATTCAAGTCAGAAAAATTTAATCATTGGCATAAACTCTGATTGTTGGGTCGAAGTGCGTGATGCCAATCAGCAAGTGTTGATTAGCCGTGTGGTTAGGGGCGGAAATACGGTCGAGTTGACTGGTACTTCACCTTTGCAAGTTTCACTCGGACAGGCGAATGCAGCTTCAGTCAGATTTGATGGCGAGATAATTGATATTTCAGGATATACCCGTGGTAATGTCGCTCGCTTTACTTTGGGAGCTGACTCCTAATGCATGCACCATCTCCCATTAAGCGGCGAAAATCACGTCAAATCATGGTTGGCAATGTTCCAGTAGGTGGCGATGCGCCAATTGCTGTGCAAAGTATGACCAATACTGAAACTACCGATGTCGCAGCAACAGTTGATCAAATCCAGCGCTTGCAAAAAGTGGGTGCTGATATCGTGCGTGTATCGATTCCTTCTATGGATGCGGCAGAAGCCTTTGGTGCTATTCGCCAGCAGGTGAATATCCCACTTATCGCAGACATTCATTTCGATTATAAAATTGCCTTACGAGTAGCAGAGCTGGGTGTTGATTGTCTGCGGATAAATCCGGGCAACATCGGTCGTGAAGATCGTGTTCGTGCCGTTGTGGATAAGGCACGTGATTTTGGTATTCCAATCCGCATTGGTGTGAACGCCGGTTCTCTAGAGAAAGAATTACAAAAAAAATATGGCGAACCAACGCCAGAGGCACTGGTTGAATCGGCCTTAAGGCATATTGATATTCTGGATCGTTTGAACTTTCCTGATTTTAAAGTGAGTTTGAAGGCATCAGATGTGTTTATGACGGTGCATGCTTATCGTCAATTGGCGGATCAAATTGAACAACCATTGCACTTGGGTATCACAGAAGCTGGCAGCCTGCGCAGCGGTGCAGTGAAATCAGCTATAGGGCTTGGTATGTTGCTCGCTGAAGGTATTGGCGACACGATTCGCGTCTCATTAGCGGCTGATCCGATAGAAGAAATTCGCGTCGGCTTTGATATTCTGAAAAGCCTGCGAATTCGTAGCAAAGGTATCAACCTGATTGCTTGTCCATCCTGCTCCAGACAAGAGTTTGATGTTATATCTACCGTGAATGCGCTTGAAGCACGCCTGGAAGATATTATCGAACCGATGGATGTTGCGGTAATAGGCTGTGTGGTTAACGGCCCTGGTGAAGCCAAAGAGGCTGCAATCGGCTTGACTGGAGGCTCTCCAAATCTGTTATATCGAGATGGAAAACCCCATCATAAATTAGACAATGAATCATTGGTTGATGAGCTGGAAAAAGAGATTCGTCAGCGGATCGCCATGCGTAGCGAACAACCCGCAAAAGTAATTCCGATAAAGGACATAAGCTAAAGGTGGCAGAGATAATCCGTTCTGTCCGGGGAATGAATGACATTCTCCCGGAAATGACGCCGTATTGGCAAGCAGTTGAAACCAGCCTTAAACAGATCCTCGATAGCTATGGTTATCAGGAAATCCGTTTACCTATTCTGGAAAAAACCGAATTATTCAAACGCTCAATTGGTGAAGTCACCGACATTGTTGAAAAGGAAATGTATACCTTTGACGATCGCAATGGTGACAGCCTGACTTTGCGACCAGAAGGCACTGCCGGCTGTGTCAGAGCAGCTATGGAACATGGCATGTTCAATCAACAGCAACGCCTTTGGTATATGGGGCCTATGTTTCGCCATGAACGTCCGCAAAAAGGCCGTTATCGACAGTTTCACCAACTAGGTGTTGAAGCCTATGGTTTCAGCGGTCCGGATATTGATGCGGAAATGATCCTGTTAACGGCACGTTTATGGAAAAAGCTTGGGTTAAAGGATATTACGCTTCAAATCAACTCGCTGGGCAGCACAGAAGCGCGTCTCAATTATCGGGAAAAACTGGTTGAATATTATCAGTCCAATCAAGAGCAATTAGACGAAGACAGTCAGCGTCGTTTATTAACTAATCCTCTTCGCATACTAGATAGTAAAAATCCAGATATGCAGTCACTTAATGAAGCTGCTCCAAAATTGATTGATTATCTGGATGCAGAGTCAGCTGAGCATTTTGAACAGTTATGCGCCACCTTACGTGAAGCGGGTATCGCTTTCGAAATCAATCCACGGCTAGTTCGTGGGCTAGATTATTATGGTAAAACTGTTTTCGAATGGGTGACAGATCAGTTGGGCGCTCAAGGCACCGTGTGTGCCGGTGGACGCTATGACGGACTGATTACTCAACTGGGCGGTAAAGCATCAAGTGCAATCGGTTTTGCCATCGGACTGGAACGATTAATTTCACTATTGGAAGCGGGCGGTACGCTACCTGAAACTAAAGGGCCGGATGTTTATCTGGTTGCTGTCGGTGAAGCTGCTGCTGCGCAATCTTTGTTATTAGCTGAAAGCCTAAGAGACCAGCTACCGGATCTTCGCTTGATTAGCCACTGTGGTGGTGGTAGTTTTAAAAGCCAATTCAAGCGGGCTGATCGCAGTGGAGCGCGCTGGACCTTAATTTTGGGTGAAGAAGAAATGTCGCAGCAACATATTGGTGTTAAAACCATGTCTACTGGCGAGCAACAGACATTAGCCTGGTCGGAGCTAGCAAATTTTCTCTCTACATCACATTTTGATAACCGTTAACAAAAATAAGTAGAAATATGACGCCACTAAATATCGCCGAATGGCAATCACTGGATAGACATTACTCCGATATCAAATACCTGTCGATGCGCGAGCAATTCGTGCTGGATTCGGGTCGGTTTGAGCGGTTTTCTCTGCGTTCGGGCGAACTGTTATTGGATTATTCCAAAAATCGCATTACCCAAGAAACCATCGATAAACTTCTCGCCCTTGCACAAGCTGTTGATATGCAATCATGGATTGAACGCATGTTTTCCGGTGAGCAGATAAATCACACTGAAGGCCGTGCAGTCTTGCATACTGCATTACGTAACCGTGCCAACACACCTGTTATGGTGGATGGTCAGGATGTTATGCCGCAAGTCAATGCGGTTTTAGACAAAATGGCCGCATTCTGCGAGCAGGTTCATACCGGTAAATGGTTGGGTTTTAGCGGCAAAAAAATTACCGATATTGTGAATATCGGCATTGGTGGTTCGGATCTTGGCCCTGCCATGATCTGTGATGCACTGGAACCTTACGGTATTGATGGTCTTGAAGCACACTTTGTTTCAAATGTGGATGGTACTGATCTCAGTACAACACTTGAGAAACTCAATCCTGAAACCACGCTTTTTATTGTGGCTTCAAAAACATTTACTACGCAAGAAACCCTCACCAATGCCCAATCTGCTCGTAACTGGTTTTTAAAAGTCGCTACTCAAGCTGATGTGGCCAAGCATTTTGTTGCTGTGTCGACCAATGCTAAAGAAGTTTCAAAATTTGGCATTGATACCGCCAACATGTTTGAAATCTGGGATTGGGTAGGGGGACGCTATTCATTGTGGAGTGCCATCGGACTACCAATCGCGTTGTATGTCGGCATGGATAATTTTATTCGTCTGCTTGAAGGTGGACATGAAATGGATAACCATTTCCGCAGCAAACCATTAGCCGAAAATATCCCGGTTATCATGGGCATGTTGGGGATTTGGTACATTAATTTCTTTAATGCACAGACCCATGCCATTGTGCCCTATGACCATTCATTAGCCCGTTTTCCAAACCATATGCAACAGTTGGATATGGAAAGTAACGGTAAGTTTATTAATCGTCAGGGTGCCCGTATCAGTTATAAAACGGGCCCAGTTATCTGGGGTACTCCGGGCACTAACGGACAACATGCCTATTTTCAGCTGATTCATCAGGGAACACAGTTAATCCCAGTAGATTTCGTGTTACCGGTCAATAGCCATTATCCAGAATGTGATCATCAATCTATTTTGCTGGCAAATGGTTTGGCGCAATCTGAAGCATTAATGAAAGGCAAAAGTGCCGAAGAAGTCAGAGAAGAGCTGATTAAAGAAGGCTATGAAGGCAAAGCCTTAGATGCATTACTGCCGCATAAGGTGTTCCCGGGAAATCGTCCGAGTAACGTTTTGTTATTTCCAAAATTGACGCCTGAAATGCTGGGTCAATTAGTTGCTTTGTATGAACATAAAGTGTTTGTTCAAGGCGTGGTGTGGAATATCAATTCTTTTGATCAATGGGGTGTTGAGCTAGGCAAGCAATTAGCTAAAGCGATATTGCCAGATTTGCAAGGTAATGCAGATATTTCCGTACATGATAGCTCGACCACTGAGCTTATCAAAATGATCCGTGCTTTACGCCAGTAATTAGTAAACAAAAGCGGCCCGTGTTCGAACGAGCCGCTTTTTTTTTAATGTTTCTTACGAATAATCAGACCGGCTAACGACGGCAAATTAACTACGATTGAGTATGGTCTATCTGACCATTCAATAGCTTCACTATAGATAAACGAGCTCACTGGATAATTACTGCCGGCGTAATATTCAGAATCAGAGTTAATGATCACCTCGTATTCACCTGCTTCCGGCACACCAATTCGATAATTATCCCGTACTACCGGTGTGAAATTAAACACTGCCACCACAATAGAGTCTTGACCGCGGCGCAGATAACTCAACACCGAATGCTCACGATCATTACAGTCAATCCATTCAAAACCATACGCATCAAAATCATGAAAATGCAGCGCAGGGCTTTCGCGATAAACTTTATTTAAATCGGTGACAATTTGTAACAAACCTTGATGCAATGGATAATCGAGTAAATACCAGTCAAGTGCTTGTTCACTATTCCACTCACTGCCTTGACCAAATTCTGACCCCATAAACAAGAGTTTTTTGCCGGGATAACTATACATAAAGGTATAGAGCAACCGCAGGTTGGCAAATTGCTGCCACTCATCCCCCGGCATCTTGTAACGCATTGATTTTTTGCCGTGTACAACCTCATCGTGAGAGAAGGGTAGGACAAAATTCTCCGTAAATGCATAGAGCAAGCCGAAGGTCAGTTGATCATGATGATAACGGCGGTGGATGGGGTCTTGCTTCATATATTCAAGAATATCGTGCATCCACCCCATATTCCATTTCATCGAAAACCCAAGTCCACCCATATCGGCAGGTCTTGAAACCATTGGATAAGAGGTTGACTCTTCCGCGGCGATAATACAGCCGGGATGGGCCTGATGCAGGATGGTGTTTACTTCTTTGAGGAAACTGATCACTTCAAGGTTTTCGCGACCCCCGTGAATGTTTGGTAACCATTGACCTTCCTGACGCGAATAATCCAGATACAACATTGACGCGACGGCATCGACACGCAGTCCATCAATATGAAATTCTTCCAACCAGAAAAACGCACTGGATAACAAAAAGTTACGAACTTCATTGCGACCATAATTGAAAATTAATGTGCCCCAATCCTGATGTTCACCACGTCGTGGATCTTCATGTTCGTAGAGAGCTGTGCCATCAAATCGAGCCAAACCGAAACTGTCTTTTGGAAAATGGCCGGGCACCCAATCAAGGATTACACCGATATTATTTTGATGACATTGATCCACCAGATAGCGGAAATCATCCGGCGAACCAAAGCGACTGGTCGCAGCATAATAGCCTGTCGTCTGATACCCCCACGAGATATCCAGCGGATGTTCGGTAATAGGTAACAGTTCAATATGAGTGAAGCCCATTTTGGTGACGTATGGCACCAGTTTGTCAGCAAGTTGGCGATAAGTGCAAAAGCTGCCATCACTCTGTTTTTGCCAGGAGCCAAGATGCACTTCATAAACACTATGTGGCGCATTTAACCAATTGGTATGCTCTCTCGTGGACATCCAGTCCCTATCCTGCCATTGATATTCGCTATCAAATATTACCGAGGCGGTATTGGGGCGAAGTTCTGCTTGCTGGCAATAAGGATCCATTTTCAGGTGCAGACTGCCATCTTGATGGTTACGTATTTCAAATTTATAGAGTTCGCCGATACCGATACCTGGAATAAATAATTCCCAAACACCGGTGCTGCCTCGTGAACGCATCGGGTGACAACGTCCGTCCCAGCGATTAAAGCTACCTACTACACTGACACGTTGAGCATTGGGAGCCCAAGTAGCAAATACAACGCCTTCTACACCATTAATGATGCGTTTATGCGAGCCAAGAATACGATAGGCATGCCAGTGTTTTCCCTCAGCAAACAAATACAAATCATAATCTGAAATCTGCGGAGCAAAGCAGTAAGGGTCATAATGACTGTGAATTTCATTTTTTACAGTTGTACGATGAATTTGGTAGGGAACTTCTAAATCATCTGACTGGCCTGACCACTCAAAGATATCCGTCCCTGGTACTCGTTTCATGGGAAGATTCTTCTTACCCACTGAAGCTGATTCGGTATGCGGCAAAAAAGCTCTAACATTCACACCAGTTTTAGTTGGATGACGTCCCAATACTGCAAAGGGATCATGATGTCTGGCCTCTATGATTTTAAGTTGGTCGTCTGTCAAATTTTGTTCAAAAACCATAGATATACTGTCCTATAAATTTTTCTATTGCTGTCCACCTTACCGATGTGGCACGCTTAAAGCCATTACAACATATTTCACTGCATAGCTGGCCGGAGAATTAAATATGCCAAAAAATAATAGCACGCGTTTTGTCAGTCGACTGACCAGGGATACATTGGCACTGATCCTGGCAGGTGGGCGTGGCTCGCGTCTAAAACAACTGACAGGATGGCGGGCAAAACCCGCTGTGCCATTTGGTGGGAAATTCAGAATTATCGATTTTCCTCTGTCAAATTGCGTTAATTCAGGTATCCGCCGGGTAGGAATTTTAACGCAATATAAAGCGCATTCATTGATTCGCCACATTCAACAAGGTTGGGGATTTATGCGTGGTGACTTGGGTGAGTTTGTCGAATTATTACCCGCTTCGCAACGTACAGAGCAAGGATGGTATACCGGCACGGCCGATGCGGTTTATCAAAATATTGATATCTTGCGAAATCATGGTCCTGAATATGTATTGATCCTTGCCGGCGACCATATCTACAAAATGGATTACGGCGATATGCTGGCCGAGCATGTTGCCCAAAATGCCGATATGACGATTGGTTGTATCGAAGTACCGTTGGATCAAGCCAAAGCGTTTGGGGTTATGTCAGTTGATTTAAACCATCGTATCGTTGCTTTTAATGAAAAACCTGAAAACCCTACGCCAATTCCTGGTTCGGATGATGTGGCGTTGGCCTCCATGGGTATTTATATTTTCAACGCGGGTTTTCTGTACGAGCAATTAATTAAAGATGCGGATAATTCCCGATCCAGCCATGATTTTGGGCACGACATCATTCCTTCTTTAATTCAAAAATATAAAGTCGTCGCGTTTCCTTACAAAGATGTTCAAGGGAATGATCCCGGTTACTGGCGTGATGTCGGAACCATAGATGCTTTCTGGTCAGCTAATCTGGAGTTGATAGGCGTCACACCCGAGTTAAACCTGTACGACGAAGACTGGCCAATCTGGACACACCAGGCTCAACTGCCACCTGCCAAATTTGTGTTTGATGACGATGATCGTCGCGGTATGGCCGTCGATTCAATGGTTTCAGGCGGCTGTATCATTTCTGGATCTGTCGTACGACACTCCGTTCTGTTCTCGAACGTTGAAGTACTGAGCTATAGTCTTATCGAAGATAGTGTTGTATTACCTGATGTTACTGTTGGTAGGCATTGTCGCCTAAAGAAAGTTGTGTTGGATAAAGGCTGTATCGTTCCTGAGGGCACGATTATCGGTGAAGATCCGGTATTGGATGCACAACGCTTTGAAGTTTCACCTAATGGTGTCGTTTTAGTGACACCTGAAATGCTGGGGCAAAATTACCGTTATGTCCGATAAATTAAAAGTTGTTCTTTGCTGGCACATGCACCAGCCGCAGTACAGTGAGCCGATGGGGGGCAATTATCAGCTTCCCTGGACCTATTTGCATGCGATAAAAGATTATGCAGATATGGCGTGGCATCTTGAAAATGTTTCTGAAGCTAAGGCGGTAGTGAATTTTGCGCCAACTTTATTGGAACAAATTGATGATTATGATCAGCAGTTAAAAGGCCGTTTTAAAGGTACGGGCCGTTTGAAAGATCCATTGTTAATTGCATTGGATTCACCGGTACAACCGGTGCATGCTGGTGAACGACGGAAATTGATAAATGCCTGTCTAAGAGCAAATGAAGAAAAATTGATAGCGCCGTTTCCGCATTTTGCACGGTTGGCCGAAATTGCCCGTTGGGCATTGGAACAGACGGAACGTCTCCGTTATCTCAATGAACAATATTTGGTGGATTTGCTGGTTTGGTATCACTTAGTTTGGATGGCTGAATCGGTACGACGTAGTGATATTCGTATTCAGAATCTGATGAAAAAAGGCCATTTTTTTACTTTTCATGATCGGCGCCAGTTATTGACGGTCATCAGTGAAATCTTAAGTGACTTGATTCCACGTTACCGTCGTTTAGCGGAGTCGGGACGAGTAGAATTATCGGTCACACCATACGCCCATCCTATCTTGCCGTTGTTATTGGATATCAACAGTACGCTTGAAGCTATGCCTGATGCTCCTTTACCGGAAATTACCGAATATCCTGGTGGTGAGGCTCGAGCTCATTGGCAAATGGAAGAGGGCTTGCGAGTATTTGAGTCATTTTTCGGATTTCGCCCTAAGGGCTGCTGGCCCTCTGAGGGAGCAGTATCTGATGCAACATTGCCATTAATAGCAGAACATGGTTTCAGTTGGACCGCTACAGGTGAAAATGTCTTGCGTAATAGCCTGAATAAGTCGGACATGCCTGAGGCAAATATCCATAAACCTTATCGATTGAAAGATTTACCTCCGGCGTGTTTTTTCCGTGATGATGGCTTGTCGGATATGATTGGTTTTATCTACACCAAATGGAGTGCTGAAGATGCGGTAAATGATTTTATTAGTCATTTACTGAATATTAAAGCTACAACCGAAGATGATCCTGATCGGGTGGTTTCCGTCATTCTCGATGGTGAAAATGCCTGGGAGTATTACTCCTACAATGGGTTTTATTTCTTGCAGAGTTTGTATAAGCAATTGTCGCAACATCCAGAACTTGAACTTACCACCTTTAGCGAATGTTTAGAAAGTGGCGTAACACCTGGCACGCTCCATGAAATGGTTGCTGGAAGTTGGGTATATGGATCCTTTTCGACGTGGATTGGTGATGCTGATAAAAATCGTGGTTGGGATTTGCTCAGTCAAGTCAAACAGGTTTATGACCAAAAAATGGCTACCACCACTTTTGATGAAGAGATGCAGCTAGCGATAGATAGACAGCTGGCAATTTGTGAAGGATCGGACTGGTTCTGGTGGTTTGGCGATTACAACTCAGCAGACAGTGTCAGCGATTTTGAGCGGTTGTTCCGCTTACATTTATCCAATCTTTATCAAATGCTGGGAGAAGAAGTGCCGCAGATATTGTCAGAAGTCGTATCTTTTGGTGGAGGTGAGGCTGAACAAGGCGGCACAATGCGTCGTGGCGGCTAATACATGAAACAGGCACATATTTTTGATAACCGTCGCACAGGCGTTTTATTACACATTACGAGTTTGCCGTCTGGAAATTTAGGCGCTGATGCATATCGCTTTATAGACTTTCTGCAACAAGCAGGAGTAACCGTCTGGCAGATGCTGCCATTAGGGCCAACCCATGAGGATGGTTCACCCTATCAGTGCTTATCCGCTCATGCTGGCAATAATAAGTTGTTATGCATTGATTCCATTAAGGCTAAACCTTGGTGTCGTAATGAAGATTTGGCTGGTAAAAAAGTGTTCACTATCGTGGTGAATGCTTATAAACAATTTGTTGAGCATGCAACAGAAGCGGATTGGACAGCTTTCAATGAATTCTGTCAACTTCAGGCCTTCTGGCTCGAAGATTATGTTTTATATCGGGAAATACGCAACCTGAATCATGCAATGCCTTGGTTTGAATGGCCTGAACCACTCCGCGACAGGCAGCCGGCAGCTTTGAAAGAACTAGCTGAACAACGAACTGAATCATTAACCATTCGCCGTTTCGAGCAATTTCTTTTTTTCCAGCAATGGCAAAATCTAAAAACTATGCCAATCAACACCAAATCAAATTATTTGGTGATATGCCTATTTTTGTTGCTCATGACAGTGCGGATGTCTGGGCTGCACCAGAACTATTTACTTTAGACGCCACTGGACAAGCAACCAAGGTTACAGGGGTTCCCCAGATTATTTCTCAGCCACAGGGCAGCGCTGGGGCAATCCGCTTTATGATTGGCAGGCGCACATCAAAGAGGATTTCAGTTGGTGGTTAAAACGGCTTGCCACACAATTAGATTTGTTTGATTTAATTCGTATTGACCACTTCAGAGGATTTGAAGCCTGCTGGGAAATCCCAGCCAGCTGTGAAACAGCTATGGAAGGTGAATGGGGCAAAGCACCTGGAGAAGCTTTATTCAAAAAGCTGGTTTCTGAGTTTGGGGAGCTTCCACTGGTTGCTGAAGATTTGGGTATTATTACCGCTGAAGTCACTGCTTTGCGCGAGCAGTTCGCGATGCCCGGTATGAAGATTTTACAATTTGCCTTTGGTGGTGATGCCGACAATCCTTATCTGCCTCACAAGCATTGTAACGATAGCATTACCTATACGGGCACTCATGATAACAATACTAGTTTGGGTTGGTATGAGGAGATTGATGAGGCGACTCGCCAACACTTACATCAATATATCGGACCTAGTGAAGAGGCGATGCCTTGGTTGCTGATCCGTGTAGCCCTAAAGTCAGTATCACAACTGGCAGTTATACCAATGCAGGATTTACTTGAATTGGGGGGTGAGCATCGTATGAACGTTCCCGGAACTATGGAAGGTAACTGGAAATGGCAGTTTGAGTGGACTATGCTTCCTGAAGGTTGCGCTGAAAAGTTAAGACAACTTAATCAAATATACGGACGCATCATTTATGAATAATTCAGACGAATATTATTATAGTGAGTCGCATGTTTGGCTGGAACAACAAGGAACGGGAATTTTTACTCTTGGAATTACTGAGCATGCTCAGGATAGTTTGGGTGACATAGTCTTTGTTGAGTTGCCAGCAGAAGGCCAGGAGTTTGCTGCGGGAGAGGCCTGTGCAGTAATTGAATCAGTTAAATCGGCTTCGGATGTGGTTATGCCAATCAGTGGTGAAATTATTGCCATCAATCAACAGCTGGTTGAAATGCCTGAGCTGATCAATCAAGAACCATTCAATAATGGTTGGATTGTGCGCTTTCGTTCTGATCTTCCTATCGAAGAAGTTACAGCAGAGTTAATGACCGCTATGGACTATGATGCTTTTTTAGACCAATAGACCGCACCTAATATGCTGGGGCTGCGGGCGCCAGTTACCTCACGTAAATCAAGCGCATTGTGTTGCAATGTTTGCTCGGCAAGCCATCCAAATGCAGCAGCCTCAACCCACTGAGGATCTAAGCCAATCATTGCTGTAGTCATGACCTCTATAGTATCCAAGGCATTTTGCAGTTGTCGCATTAAAGCTGAGTTTCTAGCACCGCCACCACATACGTAAACTTTGTCTGTTTGACTGGCATATTGATGTATAGCATCAACAATGGTTGATACTGTAAAAGCCATCAGAGTCGCTTGCACATCTTGCGCATCAAGATCTGAAATGCCAGCTAAGCTTAATTGCTGCATTAACCAGCCTAGATTAAACAATTCACAACCGGTGCTTTTAGGTATTTTTCGTGCGAAATAAGGATCGGACTTTAATTTCAGTAATAAAGACTGACTTACTTGGCCACCTTCAGCCCATTTACCTTCATTATCAAAAGCCTGCTGTCTATGCTGCTGAATCCATGCATCCATAAGGGTATTGCCTGGTCCAGTATCAAATCCTTGCAAAATGCTATGCGAATTGGCCGTTAATATACTGATATTGCTGATGCCACCGATATTCAAAATTACCCTGTTTTCACTATCCGAACGAAACAGAGCAGCATGAAAAGCCGGAACCAAAGGGGCGCCTTGCCCGCCATTTATCATATCTCGCTGGCGAAAATCACAAACGGTGGTAATACCGGTTTTTTCAGCAACAACATTGCCATTGCCGATTTGCATACTAAAGGGGTATTTTGAGTCGGGAGAATGGAATATCGTTTGGCCATGACAGCCTATGCCATCAATTTGAGCAGGAGAAATGCCTGACGATGCTAGCAGGGTGTTAATAGCGTCGGCATAAGCATGACCCAGCTGAACATCTAATTCACCCAACTGGGAGAGCTGACAATGCTGAGAACGAATTAAATCCGTTAGCGTTGTTTGCAGCTCAGCAGCAAATTCTGCTGAGTGATGGGCAATTAATCTAGGTTGATCCGTAGGCGATGTTTCAATTAACGCTACATCAATAGCATCCAGGCTTGTGCCTGACATTACACCGATGTAAAAGCCCATTCTGAATATTTTAATCTTGGCGTAAGGCCAAGGTTGGTACTTGTATATTATCTAAGCTGGCAATTAGTGGTTGTGCAGTGGTTTTGAACTGTGCCAGATATTGACTTGGAATTGGTTCAGCTTTTGGTAAAGTTACTGTTAAAGGATTTTTATGTACACCATCTACACGGAATTCATAATGCAAGTGTGGGCCGGTTGCCAAACCACTCATGCCAATATAACCAATAACTTCACCTTGTCTTACACGCTGGCCAACACGAATACCTTTTTTATAACTGGACATGTGGGCAAACAGCGTTGTGTAACGACCGCCATGAGATAAAACTACCGTGCGGCCATACCCACCTTTCGTTCCAACAAAATCTACTTTACCGTCACCAGTAGCCAGTATTGGCGTTCCAGTAGGAGCCGCATAATCTACGCCACGATGTGGACGATTGGTTTGTAAAACAGGGTGTTTACGATTCGGATTAAAGCCAGAACTGATGCGTGAAATAGGCACCGGCGTTCTTGTGAAGGCTTTACGCATACTATCTCCGTTAGGAGTATAGAAACGGCTTTCACCATTGCTATCAGTGAAACGAATAGCTCTGAAGGTGTTACCACGATTAGTAAACTCTGCTGCCAGAATTTCACCATCGGCCACTTTTTCGCCGTCTAAAAAGTTTTCGTTATAAATAACTTTAAAACTGTCGCCCTTACGTAGGTCCAAAGCAAAATCTACGTCCCAGCCAAAAATATGCGCCATTTCCATAATTAATCGGTCTGACATACCGGCTTTTTGTCCATCAACAAACAATGAACTTTGAATCTCACCAGCAACCAGTTGACGTTGCTTATCTAGTTCGCGTTCAACAACTTCGGTTTCAAAACCTTGCTCAGTTGCTGTTAACGTCAAGGTTTTCATTGGGTTTAATTGCAATTGAAGTTGTTTTAAAACTAACTTTTGTTCACTATCAGTGACTGTTCCAAAACGTACTATTTGACCAGGTCTAAGATTAAGTAGTGCTTTAGCATCTTCACCAGCAGTCTGAGCAACGTTATAAACATCACGAGCACCTAAACCAGCTCTTGGGAAAATTAATGAGAGGTTATCACCGGACTTAACTTCAACTTCTTGCCAGCTCAACTCACCATTACTTGCATCGTTAGCTGTTACATCTTGGGGTGATGTCGCATCGATAATACTCGAAACTTCAGTTTCAACCACCGGAGTTGGTTGACTCAGATGTAGACGCTCAATTTCAGATGACTCGTCCAAAGTAATATCTTTCTGTTCTGTTTCAGCTTCTTCAATTATTGCAGTATCGATAGATGTCGTTTCAGTCTCAACAGACTGTACCGATAGTGGAATAACTGATTGAGTTGCAGAGGCGGGAGATTCACTTTCAGTCGGCATGTTAGGTAAAGTAACAGCCTGTGTTTGACTGGTTGTGGAGCTAGGTTCACTTGTCGCCAATACGATACCGGTTATAAAGATACCGGTAAGAGCTAACAAAGATAGGATTGGAATATGTCTGTTTTTGTGGGGAGACAGCGTTTCAGATTTAAATAATTTTGATTGCTGTGATGAGCTCAGAAGTCTATTACGTTTCTTCATGGGCATTCCCTGTTTATAGTAAATTCGTGCAATTCTCTCAGCATTTGCTCGGAATTGAAACCCCTAGAAGGCAAGATCTTGTGTTATATTGCCCGCCAATTTTTATATCGCGGAGAACGATGATGAGAACTGTACAAGAAACCTTGGCAGAAATCCGTCGTGGATCAGAAGAAATTCTGGTTGAAAAAGAGTTAATTGAAAAGCTGGAAACGGGGAAACCACTGCGTATCAAGGCGGGTTTTGATCCAACGGCACCGGACTTGCATCTAGGTCATACAGTATTACTGAATAAGTTAAAGTTGTTCCAGGATCTAGGACACGAAATTCTATTTTTAATCGGTGATTTTACCGGAATGATTGGTGACCCAACCGGTAAAAATGTGACACGCAAACCATTAACCCCGGAACAAGTGAAGCAGAATGCGGAAACTTATCAAAAACAGGTTTTCAAAATACTTGATCCCGAACGTACTCAAGTAGTTTTCAATTCACATTGGATGAACGAATTGTCCTCTGCTGACATGATTCGTTTGGCCTCGCATCATACTGTTGCACGCATGCTCGAACGTGACGATTTTCATAAACGTTATACGGGCGGGCAACCTATTGCGATTCACGAGTTTTTATATCCTTTAATACAAGGTTACGATTCCGTTGTGTTGGATGCTGATGTTGAGCTAGGCGGAACCGATCAAAAGTTTAATCTGTTGATGGGCCGTGAATTACAGAAAGCTTATGGTAAATCGCCGCAATGTATTTTAACCATGCCGCTTCTGGTTGGGCTGGATGGCGTACAGAAGATGTCCAAATCCTTGGGGAATTACATTGGTATAGATGAGAGCCCTAAGGATATCTTTGGCAAACTGATGTCAATTTCAGATGAGTTGATGTGGCGTTATATTGAGTTACTGAGCTTTAAGTCGTTAACGGATATTGCAGACTGGAAACAATCTGTTGCTGATGGTCGTAATCCAATTGAAGTCAAAAAGTTATTTGCTGAAGAGATTGTCTCACGGTTTCACGGTGACGCAGCTGGTCCACAAGCAAGGCTTGATTTTGAAAGTCAATTTAAAAAAGGTGAAATCCCAGACGATATTGCTGAAGTGACTTTGACTGTTGGCGCCGAAGGGATGCCAATTGCCAATGTTCTTAAAGAAGCTGGACTTACTGTCAGTACTTCCGAAGCCTTAAGAATGATTAAACAGGGCGCAGTAAAAATTGACAGTGAAAAGATGGATAACAAAGATTTGATTGTGATGCATGATCAGCAGCTGATTATCCAAGTTGGCAAAAGAAAATATGCAAAAGTGCTGACCATTCAATAGCCGGCTTTTCAATTCAATGGAGTCAATTAATCGGCTAGGGCTCTGCCACATCGTTTACATGAAGATTGTTGGTCCTTTGCAACGTAATCCTTTTCATTGAAGGTTGATTTAAAAATCAATACCGCCGCTTTTCCGAAGCCATAGCTGGTAAGTAACAAACTACTATATAAATAGATAGTAAAAGCCAAACTCCAAAAAGTTATTTCTTGGTACAGTTCAGACAATGGATCAGTCACTGGAAAAATGGCATGTAGTAAAAACAGACTTGAGTTAGTGAATGCGCCGATTACCATAGCCCAGCTTACATGCCATGGCAGTCGAACTCTCGTCGCGTAAAAGCCCAATATTAACGCGCTCATAATTAAAAAATCTAAATGCGCCTGTAGTACTCGAACAGGTCTGCCAGGTATGAGCCATTGCAAAAAAGCAATCTCGTTATATAACCCGACTAAAATCCACGCTAAGAGCAGTGCCATCAATATCCACAATGTCGCTCCGCGGAGAAGAACCAGATTCACGCGATTTGTTGAGTTTGGCATTTTTATTTCCTGTGCGTTAAACATCCGAGTACATTTTGCACGCTCAACTTAAGATCATCTTTTCTCCATGGGTATGATAATTTGACTAAATCGGAACAAATGACATGTAGGCTATGATGATGGATGCAATTGTTGGCTCAACCTCCATAGACAGGTTATCTGGGCAAAGATTTTCTACAGCAGATCTGCCAAAAAATGACCGATTGGAATGGCTAAAAGAAGTGATTGGTCGGGAATACGCCAATGTAGAAATTACGCCACCCCAAAAAGGCGAATTGTTTAACGAAATATCGATTTATCCATGGCAGCAATTACGTTTATCGACGATTCGTTCTCATGCTATATCTCTGGAACGCTTATCTCCAGAACCATCATCAGATAATCAGGATTGTTATTTTGCTGTAATGCTATGTTCTGGAAACTACAAACTTGAGCAGGCTGGCAGAGAAGTTTTTTTAAAAGCCGGGGAGATGACGTTTTACGATGCTACTCGACCACATCGGATTAGCATTCCAGAATCCTTTGGCAAAGTACTGGTTTCAATACCGCGATCTTTGTTAAAACAAACCATTAGAAATGTAGACGATCTGACAGCAACCAAAATTTCGGCAACAAGTGGACTGCCAGCCATAACTACAAATTTCATTCAAACTACGGTTCAGCAACTCAGTTCACTAAAACAGTCGGAATTTAACTCATTATCTGAACAGTTGCTCAATATGTTTACTCTGACATTATCAGGTACAGAAACAGCGCAGCTTCAATCCAATACCAAACATCGCCGATTATTACTTACCCGCGTGAAACAACAAATCATGACTCAATTATTTGATCCAGACTTGGATGCAAATGTAATAGCCAGTCGAATCGGTATTTCTAAACGTTATTTGAATAATCTTTTCCATGAAGAAGAAACTTCGTTGATGGGGTTTGTTTTAGATCACCGAATGGCTGAATGCCGAAAACAGTTACTTAATATAATGCAACAAGAAAAGACCATATCCGAAATTGCTTTTCAGGCAGGCTTCAACAATATGTCGCATTTCAGCCGAGTGTTTAAAAGTTACTTCGGACATTCACCCCGAGAATACCGACAGCTTTATCTCAACAAATAAAAGACACTAGGTTAGAAACAGTGGAATTTTGCTTTCCAACGGAGCGCTAGGATTCGAATATTGCTCGAATATCTGGTTAATTTGGCGTGGATATAGATAAAAATATTCTATCTTTAAAGTTTTTTCTTATCAATTCATAAAGCTAGCACATCATTAATGCAATCAAGAAAAACTTCCTGTTGACGAATGAATTTCAATCTGTAGAATGCGCCGTTCTGTTTCGACAGACACTCCTCAGCGCTGATAAATAAACGCGTTGAGGGTTGACAGATTAAGCGGGGTCTGTATAATTCTCGCTTCTTTGCAGGGCGTTATTATCTGCAAGCTCTTTAAAAAACTGGTATCAAGTAATTTGTGTGGGTACTTGCGTTGTATATTTCTGAGAAGAAAAAACGACGTGAGCTATTCG
>NZ_SSXS01000014.1:110053-113733 GCF_004832235.1 Methylophaga sp. SB9B | reverse complement strand
AGCATTACAACCATGTCCGGCCGCATAGCTCACTGAATTACATGCCGCCAGTTGAATACGCTAAACAGGCAGCATAAAGTAGCCAAATCTCATCATGGGACTGGTACTAATTCAGGGGAAAGGTCACCACCAACTAGGACGCATTTTTCGTTCACGTTGATCACTACAAATGCGTCTTTTACATGGGCGTTAGCCAATGAGAGCAACTATGACGGATGATCTAGAACAAGACAAAATGGACACGTTAGTAGCAACTGCCAAATCTGTCTTAGGCGCTGTGCCTTTTGTTGGGCCTTTGCTATCGGAACTAGTTGGGAATTTAATACCAAATCAGAGAGTAGATAGATTAACAAAATACGTTAAAGAGCTTGAGGCACGGCTTTCCAATATAGATCGCGTGAAAATCGATAATGCATTGAATAGTGTAGAAGGCATTGATCTTTTTGAAGAGGGTTTCGTTCAAGCTTCTCGATCATTAACAGATGAACGAAGAAAGTATGTTGCCAATGTTGTGGCTAATGGAGTCGATGACGAAGCAATTGAATATTCAGAGTCAAAGTATATATTGAAGTTACTTCAAGAACTTAATGAACAAGAGATTATATGGCTTAGGTTCTTTATGGTTCCTACAATTAGCGGAGATGAAGAATTTAGGAAGAAACATAGAAATATTCTTGAGCCGGTTCGTGCGCATCTTGGGTCGGATGAACGCACAATGGAGAAAGCTTCTCTGCAAAATAGTTATAAAGAACACTTAGAGCGTATCGGTCTCATCAGGCCTCATTACCGCATGGACAGCAATACAGGGATGCCAGAATTCGACAAATTTTCTGGAAAGTTATCCATATCGTACAGAGACCTAACGCCAATTGGCAGAATGATACTTAAGCAAATTGGTTTTAACTAAGAAAATAATGGCTAAAGAATATTTGGGGGCAGAGAAAGTAAAAGGGCCAGAGCAAATTGAAACATAGTTAACACCAAGTTTAGTTTAGAAAAGAAATATTAATCGACTCGGACCCTGAGCGATCTCGTTAGAATTCAATTTAGATCAAAGGGGTCAGAGAAAATTGAAATTTAGATGACATTATTTTGAAAGCACTTAGTTTCTTTTATAACTGAGCATCATATTGATCCCAACCCTTTTTTTAGTAGCAATAAACCAAACGGTGTCCGGTGGTAAAGGTGGCGGTGCTTTTGGAGATGGTGAATAGTTGGAAACAGCAAGATAAATGAAATACCCTGTTCTCAATATCGTTTATGCTGAATAGCCAAGGTGGCAGTATCAAGATGTCAATTAACCTAATTTGATAAATATATACGCATATTGTAAATAGATTTTTAATCTGTTTTATAAATGGAGTTATCCTTGCAGCGACTTCTGGCATTCCTGGCAATTTTTATCATTTTAATTTGTGGCATATTTGTTTTTCGCCGTTTAATTGGCATATACAAATTGCGTCATTCTCATCGCCAAATTGCAGAAGTCGCAGAGGATATCTCCGGAATTGCCAAAGTTGCTGCTGCAGTTGCTGCTTTAGCAGCATGGAGTCTTGCTCCAGTTGGTATTTATTCTTTTTTTGTATCTCCACCCTTAGTTGTTTTAATTGCACCATTTATAATCGCATTTGCTATGGGTGCGTCTGCGTTATCTTCAGTTGCTCGAATTTATGCTAACAAGGCTGACTCAGTTAAAAAAACTGAAAATATCCTTAAAGGTGTAGATTCAGATGGCTGACAATTTGAGCATTAGTAAAGTTAGGGTTTCCTTGATGCAAAATTAATGATTCTTGATTAATGTAAAAACCGAACCCGACAAAGTAAGGAAACAAGATGCAAAACAAAATTGCTCTCTACGGTGCTGGAAATGTCGGTGCCACTACGGCCCACTGGTTAGCTCAAAAAGAATTAGGCGATATCGCGTTATTTGATATTTATCAGCAAATAGCCGAGGGCAAGGCACTGGATTTAATGCAGTCCGGTCCGGCGGCTGGTTTTGATGCGAAGATCACTGGCAGTAATCATCCTGAAATCATTGCTGATGCGAATATTGTGGTGGTTTCTGCTGGCGTGCCACGGCGTAAAGACCCTGAAACCGGTAAATATCCAGGCCGTGACGAGTTAATCAAAATCAATCAGGTGGTGATGGAGCAGGCGGCAGAGCATATTAAACACTACGCCCCCAATAGCATTGTGATTGTTGTGACCAACCCGATTGAAGCGATGTGTCATGTGGTGAAAGAGGTCACTGGCTTTGCCAATGAACGCATTATCGGGCAGGCGGGCGCATTGGATACCACTCGCTATAAAGCGTTTATCGCGATGGAGTTGGGCGTTAGCGTTAAAGACGTAAATGGTCTTGTCATTGGAGGTCACGGTGATGCGATGGTGCCATTACCCACACATACCACTATTTCGGGGATTCCTATTCTTGATTTGATCAGTGAAAAACGTCTGGAAGAAATCATTCATCGCACAGCACATGGTGGTGGAGAGATTGTGAATTTGCTCGGCTATAGCAGTTATTACGCAGCCGCCGCCGCCACCGCCCAGACTATTGAATCGATATTGAAAGATCAAAAACGCCTTATTCCCAGCGTTGTTTATACCCAGGGTGAATACGGTTACACGGATTTATTTATCGGTCTGCCCACTATTTTGGGCTGTAAGGGTGCTGAAAAAATCATCGAACTCAATTTAGATTTTGATGAAAAAGCCAAACTCGAACATTCAATGAATGCGGTGAAAGAGGTGGTGGCGTTGTTGGGGTATGGTGGAGACTGCTAAGTATCAGCCAAATAAAGTTAAATCTATAAAAAGGATTTAACTGGCTGCGTCAATGCCATCAAGAATAGCTTGAGCAATATCCCAAGGCAGTCTTCTGTTAGCATCCTTCATATGTTGGTAAGCGGCTCTCGCTTCTGTCGTTGTAATAAGTTGTTGTCGGACCATTTGTTCGACAATCCAGAGCGTGCCTTTTACTTCTACGCCTTCAATTTCTGCCGCTTCTCGCAATGCTTTATCACCCGTTATTAATGGACAGTTTTCTTGTTGTGCAAGAGCCAATGCAAAACAATCATTCCTGCTGGGTTTAGTATATTGCTGAGTCAAGTTCATAACCTGCATCATTGAGGTGCTGGTTAGTTCTCTTGTAGACAACCCTAATTCAAGTAGGTGGTTATGCTGTTCTTGGAGTTCTTCTTCGAAGAGTATGTCTGGGATTGAAAATTGATATGGCAGCTCAAACATAATCTGAATGAGCTGCCCCTCTTCTAGGTCGATTAAGATGTTGGCGTCACTAATTAATAGCTGCACTGCTCATCATTCCTGGCTTTCGCTCGTTATGAAAGCTCGATAATGACATTTTCATTAACTCAGCAGCTTTTGATTCACCAATATAGTTTTCTCCCAGTGCACGATATACGAGCTGCTTATATAGATAAGTGTCTTCATTTGGATACTGATCTTCAGGCTCTCGAGTGCGCCAGCCCAGCTTGCTAAAATGCATAAAATAGCGTTTTTGAAGACTTTCGCTGATTATCCCGCACTGCCGGCCCGCATAAGTACCGCCATCATACTGATGCCGAACTCATGTTTGAGCATAAACAATTCTCGCCATTCAATAGCGCTTCGACGATTGCCTAAATGTTGGTATAAAGCTTCACGTGGTAGCAGGAAAG